>NDHX01000006.1 GCA_013626165.1 bacterium Unc6 | reverse complement strand
ATATAAATCGGCTCCATACGGAGGTTTGCGGGCTGTCATCCTTGCTAAAAAAAGAACTTGGGTTAAACACAAAAACATTTTAACATATTACTAACCAATTCGCTCTAGGATGTCTAGGGTGAAGATTATACCAGGAGGTAAAAATGAAGAGGTTCATTTTACTGGTCGGCATATTTTTGGGTTTATTGCTTTTCCTTGGTAGGCAAATTGGGGCAGAGCCAGTAGATATAAGCCTTACGGTCTACAACCAAAATTTTGGCCTGGTTCGGGATGTGCGTTATTTAGACCTTGAAAAAGGGTTAAATGTGGTAAGATTTAGCCAGATACCGGTGCTCATAGAGCGGGAGAGTATCCATTTTAGATCCCTTACACATCCGGGGAGCGTCTGGATTCAAGAGCAGGATTTTGAATATGACCTGATAAGCGTCAGCCGGCTTCTACAAAAATACTTAAAACAAGAGATTCAAATTCTAGATGAAAAGAACCGCCTCTATTTAGGCCAACTTCTAAGTTACAGTGACAGGGAGATAATTTTAAGAAGAAAAGACGGCGCTATTACAGTAGTTGAACGCGGGAATATAAGCAGTATGGAGTTTCCCGCTCTTCCCGAGGACTTGGTGGACAGTCCCACGCTGGTCTGGGAGATTGTTAACGAAAAAAAAGGCCAACATAAAGCAGAGGTTTCCTATCTGACCAAGGGACTTAACTGGACAGCTGAATATAAGGCGACAATATCTCCCCAAGAAGAATTCTTAAAATTAGATGCATTGGTTACCTTAAATAATACTTCCGGAGCTGCCTATAATGATGCTGCATTAAAACTAGTGGCCGGAGAGCTCAGACGAGAAAAAGAAACACCAGGAATTATAAGAGAAATGGCGATGATGAAAATGGCAGACATGGCCGCTCTCCAGTTTGAACAACAGCAGTTATTTGAATATCATACCTATACCCTACCTCATAGGACTACATTAGAAAACAATCAGCAAAAACAGATTTTATTCTTAACCTCCGAAGACATACCCTTTGAGAAGATATATACTTTTGAGACTGCGAAAGAGCACTGGCGGTATGACCACCGGGTTGAGTCTCTGAGAACTCCTGTAGAGGTTACTCTGCAGTTTAAGAATGATGAGAAATCCCGGCTTGGTAAGCCCTTACCCGCTGGCAAGGTGAAGGTCTATCAAGAAACAGAATCGGGTTTAGAATTTATAGGAGAAGACAGCATCCTTCATACACCTGAATCAGAAGAAGTAAAACTCTATATTGGCAATGCCTTTGATATAATGGGTGAGAAAAAACATATAGAACACAAGAAGATTGCCCATAATATCTTTCAGAACACATATGAGATCAGCATAAGAAACCACAAGAAGGAAAAGGTTACTATCTCGGTTGTTGAGCGTTTAGGAAGCGATTTGGAGATTATCTCTGCTGACCATAACTATAAAAAGAAAGACGCCTTTACCGTAGAGTTTAGTATGGATATTGCTCCTGAATCCTCCTGTTCTATAACCTATACCGTCCGCAATAAGATATATTAAAAATAGGCAAATGTCTTAAGAAAAACCCGTTCTTGTTTGTGTCAAAAACCCTGGTGGTTAGCGGTTGTTGGTAAATAAATTTAAGTATGAAATGTTCTTAAATTAAATTTGAGAAAGAAGATAGGAAAATAATATGTTAAATAATAAAATTGCATTTATAACTGGTGCGGGAAGAGGGATTGGTTTTGAGATTGCAAAAACTCTTGGGAAACAGGGTGCAAGCCTTGTCCTGTGTGATATAGATGAGAAAATAATAACAGACTCTGCAAAGTCCCTTTCTGATTTAACAGGGAAAAATGTTTTGGGTTTGGTTATAGATGTTACAGATCAGGAGTCGGTTGAAGAAGGTGTAAATAAAATTATTGATAAATTTCAAAAGATAGATATTCTTGTAAATAATGCAGGTATTACACGAGATGCACTTATTTTAAGAATGAAAGACGAGGACTGGGATGCTGTTCTTAATGTGAATCTTAAAGGTGCATTTCATTGTATAAGGTCGGTGTCCCGTTATATGTTAAAACAAAGGTCTGGTAAAATTATAAATGTTGCATCCATAATAGGGCTGATGGGAAATCCTGGACAGGCTAACTATTCTGCATCAAAAGCAGGTCTTATCGGGCTTACAAAAACTGCTGCAAAAGAGTTTGCCTCACGCGGCATACAGGTAAATGCAGTTGCCCCTGGTTTTATAGAAACGGTAATGACCTCAAAACTTACGGAAGATATAAGAAATAAAATACTCTCTGTAATACCTGCTGGCAGATTCGGTAAGGCAGAGGATATTGCAGAAGTGGTGCTTTTTCTTTCAGGTTCCGGTTCAGATTATCTTACAGGTGAGATTATTCGGATAGACGGCGGAATGGCAATGTAGATAAGATAGGCCAGGAAACGGACGGGTTAGGAAGTCTTGATAAAAATTATGTTTTAAAGTAGACTAATTTTGTGGAGAATATTTTTAAGAAAAACACCAAATTTTTGAAAAACAAAGCAAAAGAATTTGGCTCTGTCCTTACAGGAATTGCGAATATAAAAGATGTTAAAAAAGAGTTTTCTATTGATAAACAAACATTAACAAATCTTGATTTTGCGATTTCCGTTGCTGTTTTAGTATCCGATAGCATTCTTTCGGGTATTAAAAATCATCCCACCCACCTTTATTATCATCATTACAAACAGTTGAATATGTTGTTAGATAGCATTGCAACAAGACTTTCTAATTGGATAAATATCCAGGGCTTTTCATCTCTTCCTGTTCCAGCCTCACAGATAATAGATTGGGAAAAACAAAAAGCGCATCTCTCTCATAAAAAAATGGCAGTTCTGGCAGGTTTGGGATGGATAGGAAGATCCAACCTTCTTGTAACGCCGGAGTTTGGTTCACAGGTTCGGCTTGTAACTGTTCTTACCAATATGCCACTTTCAGTTGATACATCATTAAAAAAGTATATGTATGGGTGCAGGATGTGTTTTTCTTGTATTGAGTCTTGCCCTGCACATGCTATAAAAAAAGATGTGAAAGATTTTGATTTTAAAGCCTGTTTTGAAAAACTTCAAGAGTTTAGAAGATTAAAATATACAAACCAGTTTATATGCGGTGTATGTGTAAAATCTTGTAAAAGGACAAGACAAGATGTAAGGAGAATATGAAAGCAGTTGTGATCGGTTCTGGTGGAAGAGAGCATGCAATTGTATGGAAGATAAGCCAGAGTCCAAGGATAAAAAAGATATGGTGTCTGCCGGGCAATGCCGGAATTTCATCAATTGCAGAGTGTGTGAATATAAAAGCAGATAATATAGGGGAGATTTTTGAATTTGTAAAGAAGACAAATCCAGATATTGTTGTCGTTGGCCCTGAAAAGCCTCTGTGTTTAGGGCTTTCAGACAGGATTTCTTCTATCGGTATAAATGTATTTGGCCCTTCAAAAGATGCATCCCAGCTTGAGGGAAGCAAGGTTTTTTCAAAACTTCTTATGAAAAAATATAATATACCAACCGCAAATGCAGAGATTTTTAAAGACTATCAAAAGGCATTACATTATGTAGAAAGTGTTCAATTTCCCATTGTTATAAAAGCAGATGGCCTTGCAGCAGGAAAAGGTGTTTTAATTGCAAAAACAAAACAGGAGGCAAAACAATCAATTAAAATGATTTTAGTGGACAGGGTATTTGGCTTTTCAGGTGAAAAGATAATAGTGGAAGAGTGTCTTACGGGGCAGGAGGCATCAATACTTGCTCTTACAGATGGAAAAACAGTGATTTCTCTTGCTCCATCCCAGGACCATAAAAGAATAGGCGAGAATGATACAGGACCAAACACAGGTGGTATGGGTGCATATTCACCAACACCTGTTGTGACAGACTCTATAATTAAAGAGATGGAGGAAAAGATATTAAAAAAAACTGTTTATGCAATGGAAAAAGAAGGACACCTATACAGAGGGGTTTTGTATGCAGGGATTATGATTACATCAGAAGGACCAAAGGTTCTTGAGTTTAATGTAAGGTTCGGAGACCCTGAGGCGCAGTCAATACTTCCGAGGCTTGATTCTGATATTGTTGATGCAATGCTATCTGTTTGTGAAGGAAAGATTTTGCAAACAACATTAAAATGGAAAGAACAGTCTTGTGTATGTGTTGTAGTCTCATCAAGAGGATACCCTGGAGATTATGAAAAGGGCAAAATAATTTACGGACTTGACAAGGTTTCAAAGATGAGAAATGTCCATCTCTTTCACTCAGGAACAAAATTTAATAACGGGAATATAATAACAGATAGCGGAAGAGTTATAAGCATAACCGCAATGGGGAAAAATATAAAAAGTGCTATAAAAAATGTGTATAATGCAGTTTCTATGATAAGTTTTGAAAATATGTATTACAGGAAAGATATTGCCAGGGTAGCATTGTTATATGAATAGGGCAATATTTATTGTTGGTCCTACCGGTACTGGCAAGTCAGATGTTGCAGTTGAACTTTCCAAAACTATTCCCTCAGAAATCATCTCTTGTGATTCTATGCAGGTATATAAAGGAATGGATATAGGAACAGGCAAGGCATCAAAAGAGATACTGTCAACAGCACCACACCATCTTATTGATATTATTAAACCTTCAGAGGATTTTAATGTTGCAAAATATATTTATTATGTCCAAATTGCGCTTGAAAAAATAAAGAACCATAATAAGATACCGATATTTGTTGGTGGAAGCGGACTTTATATAAATTCAATAGTGTACGGCCTTTGCGGTGCACCTGCGCAGGTTCCTGAAATAAGGGCTCGGATTTTAAAAGAGCAAGACCGGAAGGGAATAGAGTATCTGTTTAAAAAGTTAAAAAGTGTTGACCCTGTTGCTGCATCAAAGATTGAGGGCTTTAACCTGAGAAGGATTGTAAGGGCATTAGAGGTATTTGAGGCTACCGGTATTGCAATATCAAGATACAGAGAAAAAACAGAAAGCATAATTTCCAATTATGCTGTAAAAATGTTTGGGCTTACAATGGAAAGGCAAAAATTGTATAACAGGATAAACAAAAGGGTTGTGAATATGTTTGACATGGGGCTTGTGAGAGAGGTAAAAAATCTTTCTCAAAATAAAATGAGTTGGACATCAAGCAAGGCTCTCGGTTATAAAGAGGTGATAGACTGTTTAAAGAAAAACATTTCTCTGGAAGATACAATTTCTCTTGTTCAAAGAAACACAAGAAGATATGCAAAAAGGCAGATGACATGGTTTAAAAAAAATAAAAATATAAAATGGATAGATGTAGAAGATAAAGCGTCTGAGGATATAGCAAACCAGATTTTTAGCTTTACAGCAGGAGACAGATGACAGGTGACAGGGAAAAGCCGTTGTTCGTATATCGTCGTAAGTATCTTTTATGGAATGCAATATACGGAATACAGGGGACAGGAGGTAGTGGAAAAAATGGTGACTGGTGATAGGCAATAGGCGACAGGTGACTGGTGCCCTGGTATCTCGGTGAACGGTGAACGGTGAACGGTGAACGGAACGCAGGCGACAGATGTCAAGGATAAAACTATTATATGAAAATTTATCGGACAAACGAAAAGGCTTTTCTTGTCATTGTGGAAAACACACAGGACAAGGAAAGATGGTATATTACAGATATTGTTGAAGAAACCAGACAACTTGTATTATCAAGCGGAGTTTCTATTGTAGGTGAGATAATATGCAGGCAGTCAACAATAAATCCAAAGTTTTATATTGGGACAGGCAAGATTGAAGAGATTATCCATTCTTCATATATAAGGGGTGCAGATGTTTTAATATTTAGTGAGGACCTTTCTGGGACACAGCAAAGAAATCTTGAATTGGCTTTTGGGTCTAAGGTAATAGACAGAACACAACTTATACTTGATATATTTGCACAAAGGGCCCATACAAATGAGGGTAAGATTCAGGTTGAACTTGCCCAGGTGCAGTATCTTCTCCCGAGACTTTCAGGCAAAGGTATAATGCTTTCAAGGCTTGGAGGAGGTATAGGAACGCGTGGTCCGGGTGAAACAAAACTTGAAACAGATAGAAGGAAGATAAGACAGAAAATAGGCCGCCTTAAAAGCAGTTTAGAAGATATTAAAAAGCACAGACTTCTTTCAAGGAAACACAGGAAAAAACATAATCTTCCAAGTATTGCGCTTGTCGGTTATACAAATGCAGGAAAATCTGTACTTCATAACACACTTACACATTCTGGCGCATATGTGGATGACAGAATGTTTAGCACTCTGGATCCTCTGGCAAGGGAGTTAAAACTTCCCAACGGTTGCAAGGTTGTTATACTTGACACGGTTGGTTTTCTTCACCGTCTTCCACATCATCTTATAGATGCATTTAAAGCCACGCTTGAAGAAACAGAAGAATCAGACCTTATACTACATATAGTTGATGTTAGCCATCCCCGTGCTTTCAGGTATATAGAGGCAGTAACAGATGTTTTAAAGGAATTGAATGTATCTGAAAAGCCACAGCTTCTTTGTTTGAACAAGGTAGATCTTCTTGATACACCCGCAAGAATAAAAAGGCTAAAAGATTTGTATCCGCAGTCGGTTGTTATATCTGCGCTTCATGGGAATGGTATTGGAATTATGTTAGAAAAAATTGAACAGATGTTGTCAAAATATTTTCAGAGAATTAAAATTACAATACCGAGAGAAAGACAGGACTTATTAAGTTTAGCATATTCAGAAGGGAATGTTTATTCAAGACAGGATTTACAAGAGGGGGTATATCTTGATATAATAGTTTCATCGGCAATAGCGGATAAGTTTTTACTAATGAATAATATAAAATAGGAAGGAAAAATTAAAATATGTCAAACAATGAAGCATTATATGCAAGAAATGAAAAGATATTGCAGGTTCCGGTAGAGGAAGAGATGAAGTCTGCTTATCTGAGGTATGCAATGAGTGTTATTATCGGCAGAGCGCTTCCGGATGTAAGAGATGGTCTTAAGCCTGTCCAGAGAAGGCTTCTTTATTGTATGAAGAATGACCTTAATTTAGAACACAATAAGCCCTATAAAAAGTCTGCCCGTATAGTGGGTGATACAATGGGTAGATATCATCCGCATGGCGATGCAGCGCTTTATGAAACACTTGTAAGAATGGCACAGGATTTTTCAATGAGGTATCCTCTTGTGGATGGGCAGGGGAACTTTGGTTCAATAGATGGGGACCCACCGGCTGCAATGAGATACACAGAGGCTCGTCTTGCTTCAATATCGGACACAGTGCTTCAGGATTTAGACAAAGATACCGTTGCATTTGGTCCAAACTTTGATGAATCATTAAAAGAACCACTTGTTCTTCCTTCCATACTTCCAAATCTTTTAGTAAACGGCTCATCTGGTATTGCCGTTGGTATGGCAACAAACATTCCTCCTCATAATCTTTCAGAAGTTGTAGATGCAATTACATCTCTTATAGATAATCCTGATTGTGAAATTAAGGATTTAATGAGATTTATAAAAGGGCCTGATTTCCCCACAGGTGGAATAATACTTGGGGCAGAAGGTATAAAACAGGCATTTACAACAGGAAGAGGTTCCATAAAACTATCGGCAAGGGCAAATATTGAACAGCAAAAATCAGGCAGGGAATCTATTGTAATTACCGAGATTCCATACCAGGTAAATAAAACAAACCTTATACAGGCAATAGCAGACCTTGTCCAGAATAAAAAGATAGAGGGCATAAGTGATGTCCGTGATGAGACAGACAGAGAAGGTGTCCGTATAGTTGTTGAGTTAAAAAGGGATCAAAACTCAAGGGTTATATTAAACCAGTTGTACAAACATACACAGATGCAGACCACTTTTGGTGTTATAATGCTTGAACTTGTTGACGGGAAGCCCCGTGTTTTAAATATCAAAGAAATACTTCAGGAATATGTAAAATACAGAAAAGAGATTGTTACAAAAAGAACACAGTTTGAACTTGATAAAGCACAAAACAGGGCACACATATTAGAAGGATTTAAGATTGCTGTTGATAACCTTGATGCAATTATAAGTATTATTAAAAAAAGTGAGAACCCTGAAATTGCAAAACAGGCTTTAATTAAAAAATTCTCTTTTTCTGACAAACAGACTCAGGCAATACTTGAGATGCAACTTCAAAGACTTACCTCTCTTGAAAGGAAAAAAACAGACGATGAATATCTTGAAATTATAAAACAGATAGAAATCTATAAAGGCATACTTGCCAGTGTAAAAAAAATTCTTCAGATTATAAAACAGGAGGTAATGACATTAAAAGAAAAATATGGTGATGAAAGAAGAACACAGATTGTTCTTAAAGCAGAGGAACTTGAAACAGAGGATTTAATTGCAGAAGAAGATATGGTTGTTACAATATCCCATATCGGTTATATAAAAAGGCTTCCTGTAAGTACATACAGGAAACAGAAAAGGGGTGGGAAAGGTGTTTCTGCAGGTGAATTAAAAGAAGAGGATTTTATAGAGCATCTTTTTATTGCAAGCACGCATGACTATATGTTGTTTTTTACAGATAAAGGAAAGGTGTACTGGCTTAAAGTATTTGAATTGCCGCAAGCCTCAAGACAGGCAAAGGGAAGAGCAATAGTCAACTGTCTTGAAATTGAGCAGTCAGAAAAGATAAGCTCGCTTCTTGTTGTAAGGAAGTTTGAAGAAAATAAGTATCTTGTTATGGCAACACAAAAAGGAATTATAAAAAAGACCACACTTTCTGTATATTCACATCCCAAAAAAGCAGGGATTGTTGCTATAAATATTCGTGAAGGGGATAAACTTGTTGCCTGTCAGATTACAGATGGGAAAAGTGATATATTTTTTGCGACAAAACAGGGAAAGGCAATAAGATTTAGTGAAGAGTGCATCCGTGCTGTGGGAAGAACAGCTACTGGTGTCAGAGGAATAAGGCTGTCCAACGAAGACAGTGTGATAGCAATGGAGGTTGTAGGCACAGGGGCCCTTATTTTTACGATAACTGAAAATGGGCTTGGCAAGTGCACTTCAATAGATGCCTACAGGAAACAGAGAAGAGGTGGCAAAGGCATAATAAATATAAAATGCACACAGAAAAACGGAAGTGTTATAGGGGTTAAGGCTGTCCAAGAAGATGATGAACTTATGATAATTACGCAGGAGGGTATGATGGTAAGAACCCCAGCAAAGGATATAAGAACAATTGGTAGATCTACTCAGGGTATAAAAATAATAAAACTTAATGAAAGTGACAGTGTAGCAAACCTATCAATACTTGCGGCAAAGGATAATGAGAATTCAGCTCTTCAGCAGAACGGAGAGCAGGGTGGCCCAGCCCTTTAAGTAAGGGAGCGGGGTGAAGTTGAGGAAGGAACAGAACAGTGGAATAGAGCTTATAGAACATACAGCAGATATCGGGCTTATCTTAAACGGAAAAGACTTAAAAAGCCTTTTTAAGAATGCCGCCCTGGGGCTTTTTCAGATACTTGCTGATATAAAAAAAATAAAGCCTTTACTGGAAATAAAAATATTGGTAGAAGAAGATAATTTAGAGTTTTTGCTTGTCCGGTTTCTTCAGGAGATCGTATATATATCTGAAACACAAGAGATGGCTTTTAAAGATATAACTATTGAAGATATAAAAAAGACGGCTAGTAGGTGGTCTATTTCTTCTGCACTAAAAGCAGAACCATTTGAAACATCAAGACGGAGGTTAAAAACTTCTGTAAAGGCAGTTACATATCATAACCTGTATATTAAAAAAACAGGCGCAGGTTATCAGGCAAGGGTAATATTTGATGTGTAGGAATAGAAAAATCACAATGCAAAGTAAGCAGCTGGTGCCAGAACACCAGAGCACCAGAGCACCAGAACACCAGAGCACCAGTTTTAGCGCTCAAAGGAAAACTCTATGTTGTTTCAACGTCTATCGGCAATCTTTCTGATATTACATTCAGGGCAGTTGAAGTTCTTAAAAGTGTTTTTCTTATTGCCGCTGAAGATACACGGCGGACATCCATTTTATTGCGGCACTACAATATAGGGACACCGATAGTAAGTTTTCACTTGAAGATTTGGCTGATCTTGTTCCTTTAAGAAATATAGTTCTTGTAAAAGAAATAACAAAGATGTTTGAAGAATATATAAGAGGAAAGATTGAAGATGTCTTACAGATATGTAAAAACAGAGACTTAAAAGGAGAATATGTCCTTATCATTGCGCCCAAAGAATCGTAATCTATTATTATCTTTCGTAATTTGTTTGTTTTACTTTTCCGCCGTCTTTTCTCAACAAATACAGATTAAGGACCTTCTTAATACACCCTGGGTTTATGATGGTCAAGAGGTCATTGTCAGGGGTGAGGTTATAGGCAATGTAATGAAAAGAAAAGATGGTGTGTGGTTTAATGTTCTGGATGAAACAGGTGCTATGGGTATATGGACAGAATCTCTTGATGTTTATTTACAGGGTGGTTCATACAACAGGACAGGAACTATTGTTCTTGTGAAGGGTTTCTTTAACAGGGCATGTCCAAAACATGGCGGTCAGATAGATATACATAGCAATGAAATAGATATAATTTCAGATTCTACAGAAAGGCAACATCCGCTAGATAAAGGAAAACTTAAGATTCTTACCCTGCTTGGCATCCTGTTTTTAGTTGCAATTGTTTTTAATTTTATATTGATTGCAAGGAGAAAACGATGGCTGAAAAACTCTGCGTAAAAAGCTGCCTCTGGAACGGTTTGTGCATTGAAAATCCTGTTTTTAGGCTTATGCTCGGACTGTGTCCTGCGCTTGCTGTAACAACATCTGTTTTAAGCGGTTTCAGTATGGGTCTTGCGGCAATATTTGTTCTTATATGTTCCAGCGTGATTATATCACTCTTAAAAGGCATTATACCCGAACAGATAAGGATCCCCTGTTATATTGTTGTGATTGCAACATTTGTCACGATTACAAAGATGATTCTTATGGCATACTTCTTCGAAATCTATAATAAATTAGGTCTTTTTATAGATATTATGGTTGTCAACTGTATAATCCTTGGAAGAGTAGAGGCATTTGCATCAAAGAATACTGTTTTTTATTCTTTCTGGGATGCAGTGGGCATGGGAACAGGATTTCTTTTTGCCACAACACTGATAGGAGGTATCCGTGAAGTATTGGGAAGCGGGACACTGTTAAGCGGCACATCATTTGTTTTTTCTATACCATTTTTAGAAACAAGTCCTGTAATTGCTATGATACTTCCACCAGGTGCATTTCTTATAGTAGGTTTTATTCTCGGGCTTTTAAATTTAATGCAAACCAGGAGATTATGAGCCTGTGTCCAGAAGATTTCTTGTCCAAATAGAATATGACGGAACTTCATACTGCGGTTGGCAGGCGCAGGACATCAAAAAATCAAAAAAGCCCAGCATTCAACAGGTTGTTGAAGGTGCTATATTTAAGTTATTCAATACGAGGGTTAAGGTTTATTCATCAGGTAGAACAGATTCAGGTGTTCATTCTCTGGCACAGTATGCGCATTTTGATGTTGATACACATTTTTCAGACTTTAAGATTTTAAAAGCAATCAATTCATACCTGCCGGAAGATGTTGCTATTGTTCAGTGTAGACAGGTTGGGCGTGATTTTAATTCAAGGTTCTTACCCTCAATAAGGACATATACATACACAATTGTCAACAGAAGTGTAAGACCCGTTATACAAAGAATGTACTGCTGTTTTATTCCATATCACCTGAATGTAAGAAGAATGCAAAAAGAGATAAAGTTTATTATAGGGAAACACGACTTTAAGTGTTTTCAGGCAAAAGATAAAAAGGAAAGGTTAGGTATAAGAACAATAACTGCTGCAAGTGTCAGGAAAAGGGGGGATAAAATTTATATACAAATCAGTGCCAATGGATTTTTATATAATATGGTAAGAAACATCGTTGGCACACTTATTGATATAGGAAGGGGAAAATTACCGCAAGGCAGTATGAAAAAGATACTTGATTCTAAGGATAGGTTTTTTGCAGGGCCCACTGCTCCTGCAAAGGGACTTTGTCTTACCAGCATAGACTTTTGTAAGGTTACAGAAGGCATTGTTTCAGGAAAATAATACAGATAGTGAAGGAGTAGGTATTGAGAATAATAGATGCAGTTTTTTTAGGAGTTATACAGGGACTTACTGAGTTTTTACCTATTTCAAGCTCCGGTCATCTAGTAGTTGTCCAGCAAATGTTTAATCTAAGGCAGGCAGGGTTTGCGCTTAATGTTCTTTTACATTTAGGAACTATTTTTTCAATACTGATATTTTTTTATAAAGACATTATTGCATTATTTAATAAAAACAGAAAGACAATTTATATGATATTTATATCTATGCTCCCCACAGGCGTATTGGGTTTATTCTTGCATGGATATCTTGAAAATTTATTTGAAAACATCAGGTTTGTTGGATGGATGTGGCTAATAAACGGAATGGTTCTTATATCAGCAAGTTTATATCTTAAGTTTAAAAAAAGTAGGACTTTTAAAAATAGTGTTGGTTTTAAGGAAGCGGTATGGATAGGATTTTCACAGGGAGTTGCAGTTTTACCCGGCATATCAAGGAGTGGTTCTACTATATCCTGTGCTATATTTTCAGGTATAGAAAAACAACAGGCTATAAGATTCTCAATGTTATTAAGTATTCCTGCTGTTGTAGCAGCAAATATTGTTAAAATAAATGATATACAACAGATAACAGATCAAGCCGGATTATTACCAGTCTTTTTGGGATTTATAACATCTTTTTTATCAGGTATTTTAGCACTCTGGATATTATGGAAGGCTGTTCAGAAACAAAAGTTTGAATGGTTTGGAATATATTGTATTATTGCTGGGACCTACATTTTAATATGAAACAAGAACATATAAGTGAAATTAAGGGTGTTGTTATTATTGCCGTTTCTATTCTTATTATGGCAAGTTTAATATCTTGGACACCACAGGACATACCATTTTATTCTTCACAGCCAAATATGCCTGCAAAGAACTTTGTCGGTATATTCGGCGCATATCTTTCGGGTGTCCTATTTTTCTTGTTCGGCATCTCGTCGTTTCTCATCCCTTTATTTTTATTTTATGTGGGACTTAATTATTTTGTCAGGAAAAACATCCAGAGGCCTTGTGATAAAATTATAGGGATTTTGCTTCTCATATTTTCAGTCTGCGGGATTTTAGGTATATGGTTAGGTTCAAATAAGTTTAATTTAACCGGTTTTTTAGGTCTACTGATATCTAATGCTCTTATCTCTTTTACAGGAACATTGGGGGGCTTGCTCATTTTGTCTGTTGTAGGAATTTTGTCTGTGGTTCTAATAACTGAGGTGTTGATTGCATCTGTGTTTGTCCGAATAAAAGATTGGTGGAACCTAAGGATTTTAACGCAGGATAAAAAACCTATCTTTGAAAAGAATCTAAAAATGACGGGAATAAAAACAAAATTTGTCCGGCCCGTCAGAACTTCTGTGAAAATAGACAGTGGTTTTCACTTTAAAAAACGCCCCTTACAACCCGTAGCATCAAGGCCAGAAGATGTAAGAGAAGAAAAACAGGATAAAAAGCCTGATTATATCTTTCCGCCCATAGATCTGTTTGATATCCCTCCTCCTATAGAGCAAAGAAAAATAGAAGAAGATTTAAAGAAAAATGCACAGATTCTTGAAGATACACTGAAAGACTTTGCAGTAGAAGTAAAGGTTGTCCAGGTTGACAGAGGTCCTGTTATCACGCTTTATCAAATCCAGCCTGCATCAGGCGTAAAGGTAAGCAGGATTGTTCAGCTTTGTGATGATATTGCTCTTAATATGAAGGCTGAGAGTGTAAGGATTGTTGCCCCGATTCCTGGTAAATCAACAGTAGGCATTGAATTACCTAACACACAGTCTACTTTAGTATATTTAAGAGACATACTTGAAAGTTCAGAGTTCAAAAGCACAGGCGCCAAACTTCCGCTTGCACTGGGTAAAGATATTGCAGGAAAGTCTGTTGTATCGGACCTTATAGATATGCCTCATCTTCTTATTGCAGGAACAACCGGTTCTGGAAAAACTGTGTGCATAAACTCACTTATATCCTCTTTTATATTCAGGATTCACCCCAGAGATTTAAAATTTCTTCTTATTGACCCGAAGATGGTTGAGATGAGTATGTTTAACAACCTTCCTCATCTTTTATGTCCTGTTCTTATAGATGCAAAAAAAACATCAATTGCACTTATGTGGTTGGTTCAGGAAATGGAAAGAAGATTTAAAATATTTTCCAATGTTGGTGCAAGGGACATAGAAATGTATAACAGTAAAATATCAGGAAAACAATTACAATCAAAAAATGGTTTAGAATACAAACGGATTCCGTTTATAGTGGTTGTTATAGACGAACTGGCAGATCTTATGATGACTGTCAAAGATGAGGTTGAGGCCGCTATACAACGTTTGACGCAGTTATCAAGGGCAGTGGGAATACATCTTATAGTTGCAACACAAAGACCGAGTGTTGATGTTATAACGGGTGTTATTAAGGCAAACTGTCCTGCAAGAATATCATTTCAGGTCTCATCCAAAGTTGATTCAAGAACTGTTCTTGATATGAATGGCGCAGAGAAATTGCTTGGCAAAGGAGACCTGTTATTTTTAAGACCCGGAACCTCAAAACCCATAAGAGCACAGGGCTCACTTGTAAATGACGAGGAGGTCCAAAGACTTGTAGGTTTTGTAAAATCACAAACACAACCTTCCTACGAACAGACATTATTAAATTCAATAAGGTCTGACAAACATCTCTTTGCGGGTTCTGTTGCCGATGATGAGTTGTATGATGATGGATTACAGATTGTATTATCTACAGGAACAGCTTCTGTTTCTGTTTTACAGAGAAAGATGAGACTGAGTTACCAAAGGGCTGCTCGTCTTATAGACCTTATGGAAGAAAGGGGGATTGTTGGTCCTTACAGGGGTTCAAAACCCAGAGAAATACTTGTTGATATTCCCGCCGGACAGGTAGAAAAAAAAGGTAAAGATGAAAACATTGTGTCAGAAAATAAGGGATAAAAGAGTACTCTTAAATGTTTCACAAGAGGAAGTTTCTCATAAGACGAAGATACCTGTAAAAATTATTGCTGCGATAGAAGATGGAACAGTGGAAAATATTTTAGAGTGGGTTTATATAAAAAGTTATATAAAAAAACTTGCAGATTTTTTAAAAATTCCATCAGAAGTCATCTTTGACGAATTCAAAAAAACCTCACATCTTTTAAAACAGGAGATAGTTATAAAACAGGACTCTTTAAAAATAAAAATAGAATCAGGTAAAAAAAGAATTAAATTTAAACCGATATTCTTAGGAATTATAAGCGTAATAATTTTAGGATTTATTTTATGGGGTTCAGTAGTTTTTATTCCCAGGATAAACTTCAAAAGACAGGCAAAAACAAAAATTAAACAAGAAGTGCAGGTGCCAAAGGCGGTTATTCCGCAGGTTCAATTTTTTAAGGTCAGGCTGCGGGCAAAAAAGGATGTATGGATGCAGGTAACAGTGGACGGTAGGGTGCTGTTTTCTGCTATACTATCAGAAGGCAGAAGTATAGGGTGGGATGTTAAAGAAAAAGTCCTTTTATGGGTGGGAAACGTTGATGCTGTATCTCTTCAGATAGACGGTAAAGATTATGATATCCCAGGCAGAGGTGTTGTAAAAGATATAGTCATTACAAGAGAAGGTGCGAAAAGGTAATGGGGGGTTATGCTCACGGGTTCATAAAAACAGATGACTGGTGACAGGTTAACTGGTGACTGGTGCTCCGGTGCACTGGTGTTCTGGTAAGGGGGGGTAGAGCTCACGAAGAGTTAGGACTGGGCACAGTAATCGTCGGTGCCTTTTCCGATTCGGCAGTCAAGAAAGTTTTAGGTCTGCCCAAGAATTTAGAGCCGTTGGCAGTAATGCCCGTAGGGTATAAGAAATAAAAGTCAGTCTTGAGGATTTGATACACCATTTTTATAAATGTCTTGACACATTAGGTATGTATGATGTAACTTAATAGAAGGGAATAAGATGGGTAGAGAACTAAGAGGAATTAAGGGAAAGGAAGCGATTGAGGCTTTTGTTCGGGCAGGTGGGGAAAAGAGGCCGGGGAAGGGGGATCATGTAAATATAAAAATGCCTAATGGGCTAATTATTACTATTCCCGGGAAAAAGGAGTTAAAAATTGGGTTATTAAAGGCCGCTATTCGAAAAGCAGGCTTAACAGAAGAACGATTTTCTAATCTTTTATGAGGAGGGGGTATGGAATATACAGTAATATTGCATCGGGCTGAAGAAGGAGGTTTTTGGGTGGAGGTTCCTGCTTTACCGGGTTGTTTTTCTCAAGGTGAGACAGTGGAGGAAACTTTAACCAATACAAAAGAAGCGATAGAATCTCATCTTCTGGCCTTGAGAGCAGATGGGCAGAGCTTGCCTAAAGACGAAATTTTGGTTTTTAGTAAGATTGAGGTATAAATTGGAGGTTGAAATTCTCTTGGCTCGGGCAAATCGTTTGATTAATCACGGACCGGTAGTTCTGGTTACCTCTCAATATAAAGATAAGACAAATATCGTCACCTTGGCCTGGGTTACTCCGGTATCACACAATCCGCCTCTGGTAGCCATCTGTATCCACAAGAATCACTTCTCCCATGAGTTGATTAAAGAATCCAAAGAGTTTGTAATAAATGTGCCAGGAGAGGATTTAATAGAAAAAGTACACGCTTGTGGAACTGTCTCGGGAAGAGAAGTGGATAAGTTTCAAAAATTTGGGCTCACTCCCATAAAGGCCAAGAAGGTTAGCCCTCCCTTAATTGCTGAGTGTTTTGCTCATCTGGAATGCAAGGTAGAAAAAATCTATCCTGGAGGAGACCATTCGATATTTTTGGGTGAGGTAGTTTATGTCCAGGTAGAGGAAGGATTATTTAGTGAGTTTTTGGACGTTGAGAAGGTTAAGACCTTACATCACTTAGGAGCGAATCTATATACCACGCCTGCAAGGATTATAAAGGTTGCGGATTAAAAATCAGACTTAAAATATATCCCGCTTTAAGGTTGAGGTTGAGGTAGTAACCTTCTAATTTCACTTTCCAACTGTTCTTTCAGGGCATAGTGGTCTTGCAGGAAGGGAAAGAGTGTCTTTGCTATAAAGGCAATCGCTACTACACACTTGCGATTTGCGATTTGGGGGCTTTTTTCTTTTAAGTAATTATTTATGCGAAACCTCATGCTACTTCACGCAATACTATTTTAGCCCTGTCAGTAAAAGAAGAACTGCTTAAGAGTTTAAGGATATAGATTTTTTTAACACCATAACCCACCAATGATACTTTCTGGTTCTTAATAACTGGATGTTTAAGGGAGAAAAGTATCTTTTCTGAAGATTCTCTAATTTAGTGAAACTTTTTCCTCCAAATTCTTCTCCCCAGTCTGTCTGGAAGTAGAGTTTTTGATAAAAACCAAAGGCTCTTAACCAAAGTTGAACTAATATCATAAAGGCAAAACCGTTGGTAAATGACTTTTCCTTCCTGCCTGGGGCAGACAGGTTAGTTCTCTACTGGTCTTTGAAATGTTTCCTTTATTCTTATTTAAGGTACTTAAAAGAAACTCTCTTGCTTTTATCCTATTCATTATGGTAGAGCTGGCAATAGGTAATCTGGGACATCGGAAATCCCCTTTAGTCTTTTGATAAAACTTTAAAAGAGACAATATTCATTTTACCTGTCTGCCCCAGGCAGGTAAGACTTCAAAACATCTTTAAAAGCTCTACCTGTCTGCCCCAGGCAGGAGGGGGTGGTCACGATGTCCAGGCGCAAAAACACATGTTAATTGACCCTGTTAGAGAATTGCTTGATGCCAAAAGTGTTTATAGATATTGGTTTCTCTAACAGGGTTGACATGAACCTGAGATATGTGTTAGGATAATTACACCATGAATCGAGTTAAGTTTCCCCAAAAATTGTGCTTGACAGGTTTAATGAAATGTGGTATACTGAACCTAGCTTTTGGAGAAACTAAACTGTTACGTTATCATTATTATGGGGCTGAATAGTTACAGTTCTACTCTGTTGCCTTTAGAAAGAAGCGCTATGAGAGCATAAAAGAACTTCAGGTTGACCTGGATAACTTCATGGATTATTATAATTACAGACCTGTCTGCGAGCGCTCTCGCTCAGGCAGGCGAACACACCAAGGCTATAAACTAAAGAAGAACGGCTATAGGATACCGCCTGCCTGTGCGTCTTCGCCTGTCTGCTGTGCTGGCACAGGCAGGCACGCAGACAGGTAACAACATCTTGAAGCCAGGACAATTTATGACCAGCAAAAAGGTGACCCGGATAACGGTATAAACCCAGGCACTACCTTTGAGGATTTACCGGATAGTTGGGTTTGTCCACAATGTGGAGTAGGTAAAGATTTGTTTGAGAAAGTTTAGGAAGGAGGTGAATACAAATGGCAAAGAGATGCGGGACAAAAAAAGCAACCAAAACTGCAAAGAAAGGTAGCCGTTATACCTGTGATGCTTGTGGTTTGGTGGTTACAGTGGATAATGTCTGCGGTTGTGTGGATACTTGCGATATCATCTGTTGTGGTTATGAAATGAAGCCCAAGAAATAGTTGCTTAAAACAAGAAAGGAGGGTCTAAAAAATGGGTAAACAAGGAATAAAAATCGTAGGGATTGATGTGGGTGATTTAATTAAGGATTTAAATAAGGCCTATTGTGATGAGTGGCTTGCTTATTATGCCTACTGGTATATGGCAAAAACAGTTACCGGTAAAGGTTATGAGGATATAAGTGAATTTTTAGCCAAGATTGCCAAGGAGGAAGAAGAACACGCCGGTGAACTTGCCGACAGAATCCAGGAGTTAGGCGGACTTCCTTTAGCTAACCCAATTGAATTAGAGAAGAATGCCAATGCCCCTTACCCTAAGCCACCCAAAGATACGGCTGATTATGACAAAATTATTAAGGTTGTCTTGGATGCCGAGGCAGGAGCAATTGAGGTTTATAATAAATTGGCAGAGAAAACTAAAGATAAAGACCATGCTACCTATCAACTTATTGGTCATATCTTGTCAGAAGAGATAAAACATGAGGATATGTTTGAAGATTTATTAGAATAAAAATCAAGGAGACGGAGATGGATACATTTGTCTGTGGTAAGTGTGGTTATGTAGCATTTGGTTCGCCTCCCGATGTATGTCCGGTCTGTGGAGCAAAGAAAGAGGCGTTTGAGATGGACAATACTGCGATTAAAAGACCGGTTGATTCGAAAAACCTAAACGAATTAGAAAAGAAGCATATTCCTCAGATTAAGATTACCAAGACTTGCGATTTGGTGGGCTCAGGCTGCGTGGATGCAAATATCAAAATCGGCGAGATTCTGCATCCTATGGAGACAAAACACTACATTATGTATATGGATATCTATTTAGACCGCGCATTTATTGGCCGTTACCATCTCACCCCTGAGAAACTCAATCCTGTTTTGGGGATACATTTGAAAGTAAATTCTGGAAAACTGTTAGTTCTGGAAAACTGCAATCTTCACGGCCACTGGGTGAGTGAAGTAGAGATTTAGTGAATCCAGCACCATCCGGAAGCACTTTTGCCCAAACCAAAAATATTTGATTGCAGTAGAGGTAAAAGAAATTGTTGACCTTATGCCAAGGCATATAAAACCGGAAGCTTAAACTTATGGGAAATATTTTTTCCGCAAGTGAAGTAGTAGAATTGGGCATTCAGATTGAGAAAAACGGCAGGGATTTTTATAATACCCTAACCAAACAATCAAAGAAAGCAAAAGTCCAAGAACTATTTAGGTATCTGGCAGGTGAAGAAGAAAAACACATTGTTGTCTTTCAGAAGATATTGGATTCCGTAGAAAAATACCAGCCGCCTGAAAGTTATCCTGTAGAATATTTTGCCTATATGAATGCCTTTGCTTCTGAATATGTGTTTACTAAAGAAAATAAAGGTAAAGAAATCGCCCAAAAAATAAAGACAGACAAAGAAGCAGTAGATTTAGGCATAGGCTTTGAGAAGGATTCCATTATTTTTTACGAAGGGATGAAGAAGGTAGTGCCAGAGCATGACCCAAAGGTAATTAGTGAATTGATTAGCCAGGAGCAAAGTCATCTCAGGCAACTGGTGGAGTTAAAAAAGAATTTTTAATTTTAAGGAAGCAAGATGGCAAAGTCAGTAAAGATTTATACTACCTCTACCTGTCCTTATTGCATTCGTGCTAAACAATTTTTAAAAGACAACAATATCACTTATGAGGATGTAGATGTGTCTGTTAACCAACAAGCAGGAGAAGAGATGATCCAAAAATCTGGTCAGATTGGAGTTCCGGTTTTAGATATCGACGGTAAAATTATTGTCGGCTTTGACAAAGAAAGAATAAAAGAGGCTCTGGGATTATAAAATGTATGAAATGGGGTATCCATTTGACTCACGTAAACTGAATATGCAATGGCCTATCTGGTGCCGAGGGACCGACAAGACGCCAGTAAGGGACCACCTTAGCCATGCGGCCAGCGAACACGAAGCAAATAGCTCCAACATGCTTCCTCTGTACCGAAAAATTCATCAAATTCCATCAAAGTTCTTGAAAAATCATTGGCGTCCACAACAGCATGTATTACACCATGTGGTAACGTGAGTCAAGTGGATACCCCCATATGTATGATTTAATTATTATCGGTGCAGGACCAGCAGGGATTACCGCCTCTGTTTATGCTGCCAGAAAAAGAATGAATTTCTTGGTGATTACCAAAGATATCGGGGGACAGGCAGCGTTAAGTGGTGATATAGAGAATTACACCGGTTATCAGTTTATCACTGGCCCGGATTTGGCAGCTAAGTTTGAGGAACATATGCACAAATTTGAGATTACCCTAAAGGAAAACGAAGAGGTCGTAGAGCTTAAAAAGAAAGAAGATAAAGTTTGGGTGAAGACTAACAAAGATACTTATGAAGCCAAGACTGCAATCATCGCTTCTGGAAAAAGGTCAAGAGAGCTGAATGTGCCGGGAGAAAAAGAATTTAAGAACAAAGGCCTGACTTACTGCGCTACCTGCGACGGGCCACTGTTTACGGGTAAAGATGTTGCGGTTATTGGCGGCGGAAATTCTGCCTTAGATGCTACCCTGCAATTACTTAAGATAGCCAGGCAGATTTATTTAATTAATAATACTCCCACTTTAGGTGGTGATGCGGTAATGCGGGAAAAAGTAGAAGATGCTAAATTTGTAACGGTCTTAAATAATGCTCAGGTAACAAAAATATTCGGGGAAAGAATGGTTAGCGGGATTAAAATAAAAAGGCAGGATAGAGAAGAGGCATTATCCGTAGAAGGCGTATTTGTAGAAATCGGTCTTATCCCAACTTCCGAATTTGCAAAAGATGTAGAAAAAAATCAATTTGGCGAAATCAGGGTAAACCCTTATAATGAAACCAATATCCCCGGCATCTTTGCTGCGGGCGATGTTACGGATGTGCCAGAGAAACAGATAATTATTGCCGCCGGAGAAGGGTCAAAAGCCAGTCTAAGTGCCTTTCGTTATTTAGCCCATTCATAATAACATAAAAAAATAAATATTTTTTCTTGACAAAATAAAAAATATACTGTATACTTTACTATGTTGATAGGCTTACTAATATTAAGTTGATGGGGATAAAATGAGGATTTCAGCAGAGAGCGACTATGCCTGTAAGGCGCTTTTAGAATTAGCCTTATACTGGCCGAACAGAGAGCCGGTTCGGATATCTACGATAGCCAAGAAACAAAATATCCCGATTAAGTATCTGGAGCAGATTCTAATTCAGTTAAAAAACGCAAGGTTAGTAGAAAGCGTGCGAGGAAAACAGGGCGGATATAGACTGGCTAAGGCGCCTCGTGAAATAAGCTTAGGCGAAATGATGCGCAAGGTTAAAGGCCCTCTCTTGCAATTGGCGGATACTGCAACCCAGAAAAAATCTGTATTTACGGCTATTTGGAAAGAGGTGGAGGATTCTATAGTTAAGGTGTTGGATAAAGTAAATTTTGAAGATATAGCAAATAAAACCAGGAGCAGGGAGGGTGCTATGATTTATCAGATTTAATTTTTTTTGCTTACTATATATAAACATCATTTATACGTAATATCTCAACTATATTTATATGTCAAAAGGAGGATGGAAAAAATGACGGAAAAAAATGAGGGTTTGAGAACAGAAACATTGGCGTTGCACGGAGGACAGGTTGCGGACCCGACGACGGGGGCGCGGGCTGTGCCGATTTATCAGACGACCTCTTATCAGTTCAAAAATACGGAGCATGCGGCGAATCTTTTTGCACTGAAAGAATTCGGGAACATTTACACAAGGATAATGAACCCGACAACCGATGTCTTTGAAAAACGAATGGCAGCTCTGGACGGTGGCGTCGGAGCGCTTGCTGTGGCGAGCGGGCAGGCTGCGCAGGCACTCGCTCTCCTCAATATAGCGCAGGCAGGTGATGAGATCGTTTCGGCAGATAACCTCTACGGCGGAACGTATAATCAATTCCATTATACTTTCCCGCGCTTAGGAATAAAGGTCAAATTTGTTAAGTCCAATGACCTTGAGGCTTTTCAGAGAGCGATAACCCCAAAGACGAAAGCACTATATGCCGAATCCATAGGTAATCCCAAACTTGACATCGCGGATTTGGAAGGAATATCCAAGGTTGCCCATAAGAACGGCATTCCGTTTGTTTTGGACAATACGGTATCCCCTTATTTATTAAGACCGTTTGATTTTGGAGTAGATATCATTGTGTATTCGGCGACCAAGTTTATCGGCGGCCACGGCACAAGCATCGGCGGGGTAATCGTTGATTCCGGTAAGTTTGATTGGGATAACGGTAAGTTCCCTCTTATCTCTGAACCCGAACCAAGCTATCATGGAATTGATTTCATCGAAGCGCTTAAGCCGCTTGGTAATATCGCCTATATCATCAAGGCGCGGGTTACTCTTTTAAGGGATCTTGGTCCGGCGCTTTCACCGTTCAACGCTTTTCTGTTTTTGCAGGGGTTAGAAACCTTGCACCTGAGGATGCCGCGGCATTCCGAAAATGCGCTTGCAGTAGCGAAATATTTGAAGAAACATTCAAGGGTAAGCTGGGTTAATTATCCGGGTTTGGATGATAGTCCCGAAAGAGAAAGGGTTAAAAGGTATCTACCAAAAGGAGCGGGTGCAATATTAGGTTTTGGAATTAAAGGAGGGTTGGAAGCGGGAAGAAAATTTATTGACTCGCTTCAATTAATATCGCACTTGGCCAATGTCGGTGATGCTAAAAGTCTTGCCATTCATCCGGCGACTACCACACATCAGCAGTTATCTGACGAAGAGCAGTTATCAACCGGGGTGACTCAGGATTTTGTTCGCCTGTCCATTGGCATTGAGCACATTGACGATATCCTTGCCGATATCGAGCAGGCATTAGCTAAAACAGCATAAGACACCCCGCGCTTATTGGAATTGCGCGGGTGTTGCCCTTGTGGCAAGGAGGATGACAATGGGTAGGATATATTCTGATATTACAAAAACCGTAGGCAATACTCCTTTAGTAAAACTTAACCGTATTACCAATGGAGTAGAAGCTACGGTAGTAGCGAAGTTAGAGTCGTTTAATCCGCTTTCAAGCGTGAAAGACCGTATAGGAGTATCGCTGATTGAAGACGCAGAGCGCAGGGGTGTGCTTAAAAAAGACACCGTAGATTATTGAACCTACCAGTGGCAATACGGGAATCTCTCTGGCATTCGTAGCTGCGGCAAAAGGCTACAAATTGATTTTGACTATGCCTGAGACGATGAGTATCGAACGCAGGCAGCTGCTTAAAATCCTCGGGGCAGAGGTTGTATTAACCGAAGGCACAAAAGGGATGAAAGGCGCAGTGGAAAAAGCTGAAGAGTTAGCCAAGTCTACCCCAAACAGTTTTATACCGCAGCAATTCAATAATCCTGCTAATCCTGAGATCCATCGCAAAACAACTGCCGAGGAGATCTGGAACGATACTGATGGAAAGGTTGATATTCTCGTATCAGGAGTTGGTAATGGAGGAACAATCACGGGAGTCTCCGAAGTAATTAAGAAAAGAAAGCCGGATTTTAAGGCAATCGCAGTTGAACCCGAAGCTTCTCCGGTTTTATCCGGTGGTAAACCCGGGCCGCATAAAATCCAGGGAATAGGCGCAGGGTTTATCCCTCAGGTTTTAAATAGAGATGTCGTGGATGAGATCATCCAGGTTTCTAATGAAAACGCCGGAGAGATTGCCCGGCAACTCGCAAAATTAGAAGGGATCCTTGCCGGTATTTCAAGCGGCGCAGCTCTATGGGCCGCATTGGAAGTTGCCAAGCGAAAAGAGAACAAAGGAAAACTCATTGTGGTAGTCCTCCCTGATACAGGGGAACGGTATCTTACTACATGGCTTTTCCAAGAGGTTAAGGTATGACAGAGGAAAGAAGAGAATCAAGGGAGAATAGCGTTGGGGTTGCTCAGACGCAATACGTTACGTTTGATAGCCTTCCACTCGAGAGTGGAGAGAAGCTTGCACCTGTTACTCTTGCCTATGAGACCTATGGTGTATTAAACGAGAAAAAATCTAACGCCATTCTTATTCTCCATGCGCTTTCAGGCGATGCGCATGTAGCCGGTGTGCATGAAGGGCAGAATAACACGGGATGGTGGGATGCTATGGTCGGCCCGGGCAAGGCATTTGACACGGAAAAGTATTTTGTAGTTTGTTCAAATGTTTTAGGCGGATGCAAAGGCTCTACCGGTCCCTCAAGCGTCAATCCCAAAACCGGTAAGCCTTACGCTCTTGATTTTCCGGTTATTACCATAAATGATATGGTTAATGCCGAAAAGCAGCTTATTGATTATTTAGGTATTGAGAAATTATTGACAGTTGTAGGCGGTTCAATGGGGGGAATGCAGGTTTTGTCGTGGCTGGTGAGATATCCCCAGAGGATCCGCAGCGCAATACCAATTGCCACAGCTGCAAGGCATTCTCCTCAGCAGATTGCGTTCAATGAGGTAGGTAGGCAGGCAATTATGGCTGATCCGTACTGGAAGTCGGGGAATTACTACGACGGGCCACTGCCAGCCAAGGGCCTAGCAGTGGCAAGGATGATTGGCCATATAACATTCATGAGCGATGTTTCCATGACTGAAAAGTTCGGAAGACAAAAAAAGAATAATGCCCAAAACGTCAAATTCACTGCTGATTTTGAGGTAGAGGGGTATTTGCGCTATCGCGGCGACAATTTTGTCAAAAGGTTTGACGCTAACTCTTACCTTTATATTACCAAGGCCATTGATAATTTCGATGCATCAAATGGTATGTCCCTTCAGGAAGTGTTAGAGGGAATAAAGGCGAAAGTGCTAGTTATTGCCTTTAAATCAGATTGGCTGTATCCGGCATATCAGTCAAAGGAAATAGTCAAAGCCTGCAAGCTTTCAGGGATAGAGGCGACATATTGCGAAGTTGATTCAACATACGGACATGACGCTTTTCTTTTGGAAGTTGAGGAAGAAACGCACCTGATTTCACATTTCTTAAAAAAAGTATTTTATGAATATGAGGTAACAGGAAGCTATGACATATGAGAATATCCGCCCGGATCATAGAATAATACTCGGTTTAGTCCAGCAGCAATCAAAAGTTTTAGATCTTGGCTGCGGGACAGGAGAGCTCTTGTATATTCTGATCAAGGAGAAGAACGTACGCGGTCAGGGCATTGAAATAGACGAGCAGGCAATATATAAATGTGTAGCCCGGGGTTTAAGCGTATTTCATGGAGACATAGATTCCGGACTGTCCGAGTATAAAGATAAATCTTTTGATTATGTAATTTTAAACCAGAGCCTTCAGGAGGTCAGGAAGCCTGAAATTGTTCTGAAGGAATCTCTGAGGGTAAGTAGAAAAGTTATAGTTAGCTTCCCTAATTTTACCTATTACAGTGCGCGTTTACAGATATTCTTTAAAGGCAAAGTTCCGGTCACGCCTTCTCTGCCTTATGAATGGTACAATACGCCCAATCTCCATTTTTTAAGCATTTCGGATTTTATTGAATATTGCCGCAGGAGAGACATCAGAATAGAAAAATCCTTTTTTATCGGGAAAAATAAAAAGGTGAGGATATTTCCAAACTTGTTTGCATCGGTAGGAATATTCCTCATCGCGAAAAAAGAGCCCGAAAGTATTTGTAAATCTTCTCCAAAAATAGTAGAGGTAGTGTAGGGCTTTATGCCCGTGTAGGCATAGCGCAGGGGCTTCTCCCGTTCTCGGACGCCCATCTACACTACATTGCCCATAAAGGGGGATACTACCCTGTGGATAACTACACTTTTGGGAGAAGAGCCGTATTTGTAAATGTAAAGAGAGGAGGATAGTGTCAAAATGAATAAAGCTACTCGAAATCAAAAGTGGTTGTGGGTTAGTCTGGCGGTTACGCTAGTATTGGTGATTGTGGTTGGAATGGTTTTGGTCACGGACTGGTTTCGGCCAGCTCCTGTTGGCGACCCAGAAGATGTTTTAACCAAAATCATTGTTGCTGATGCTTGGTCCACGCATCATTTAAACCTGTATGTCGCTCAGGAGAAGGGGCTTTTTGGAAAGCATGGCCTGGAAGTTGAGATTCAGCCCGTCAAAAGCCTGTCTGCAGCCAGGGATCTTGTGGTTGCTGGGGCAGCAGATGTGTTCTGGTCCTGTCCCACAGTAGCCATCGCCGCCATAGCTGGCGGTGCACCTATGCAGATAATTGCTCAGGTTAAAGAGCCCTGCACTTCAGTTTTGGTTGTTCCCGCTGGTTCACCCATTGAAACACTGAGAGATTTGAAGGGGAAGAACATTGCCGGGATATCGCCAGCTTGTGAAGCGGTAATTAGCATAACCAAAGCAGCAAGAGGGGAAGGCGCTGAATTTAACCTGGTAAAGCTTGCCGGAGGACCGGCAATTGCTGCCCTTGAGGCAGGCCAGATTGACGGCGCAATTTTGGAAGAGCCTCATGCCAGCATAGTGGAATTGAAAGGATTCAGAGTGCTTTTCCGAGAAGTTTCTCTGGCTATCCCCTGCCGTACTATCAACGCAAGAGCGGGATTTTTGGCAAGCGATGCCGATGCACTGAAGAGGTTTGTCGAGGCGGTAAATGAAGCTAATGCTATCATCCGTAAGGAGGGACCTCAAGCAGATGTTATCGTCGAGATCGCCCATAAATATACAGGGGCGCCCAAAGATGCCATTAGACATGGCAATCCAAGATTAGGGTTCACCATCTACATAAATGAACAGGGCTACAAGCAGTTGGGGGATGACTTGGTCGAGTTAGGTCATATCAAGGAAAACCCTGGGGACAGGATGTTTGCGCAAGAGTTTAAGGGGATAACCTGGGGGTTTGCTGAGAGACCTGTGGAAATTAAGATTCAAGAGGACGGACACGTGACCGTGATTGAGAAGAATTAGTGCCTTGCAAAATTAGTTATTGATACTAAAATCACCAAGTAGTCATTGTCCGGCTTGACCGGACAATCCAGAATCCCTGGCCATTTCCTGGATTCCCGCTTTCGCGGGAATGACAAAGAGCAAGAATTTAGGGAGGATTACTTGTGGAAGAAACAGCCGTAAGCAGGACTATTACTTATGAAACAAAGGGGTTAAACTTAGTAACGAAAGAGTTCCGGACTTTTGCTAAAAATTCCTTTGGCAGCATTATTACCCGCGAATTCCTTACCGTGGCCGTTCCTATTCTTTTGTTGTGGGAGTTCCTTCCTCGTCTTGGCGTTGTCCCACAGACCTTGATACCCCCACCGTCGACCGTTGCCCTTACCTTCTGGGACCTTCTCGTCGAGCATGACTTCATGGGACACCTTGGTAGCAGCCTTTTAAGGTTCTTCTCAGGTTTAGTTTTGGGCTTATTGCTCGCTTTTCCAATAGGGATTCTGATGGGCTGGAATATGTTTCTCCGTCGGCATAGCTTGCCACTCTTCCAGATTTTGGCTCCGATTCCGCCGCCAGCCTGGGTGCCTATTACCATTATCTTCCTTGGTGTGGGGCTGCCAATGCAGACCTTTTTGGTTTTCCTGGGTGCTTTTTATCCCATTCTTTTTAACACTTATCAGGCGGTGAAAGATACTGAGCCAAGGTATATTGCCTCGGCGCGGGTTTATGGTGCCAGTGAATTTACTTTGATTAAGCATGTCTATGTTCCTGCTGCGCTTGGCTCTGTGATTATGGGGATTAAAATCGGCATAGCCCTGGGGCTGGTGATGCTGGTAATAGCCGAGATGTACGGCGCCCCTAATGGCATTGGCTGGCTTTTGGTGGAATCCAAGGAATTCTTTCGCATAGACAGGATGGTGGTTTGTATGCTTACCCTGGGTTTTATGGGCTGGTTTCTCATTGAAATCATGAAGCACCTTGAACTTAAACTCGCTTTCTGGAAGGCGGGGAGGTAATCAGCCATGATCGAAGCCAGGGAAATCACCAAGTTCTTTTCAGTAATTAACCCTAATGGAATAGCCGAGGGGAATACTGCAGTTTTATCCGTCTCATTAAAAATCGAAGATGGCGAGTTTGTGGCTATCGTTGGTCCTACCGGTTGCGGCAAGTCTACTTTCCTGGAAATCCTGGCAGGGTTACAGGCCCCATCTGAGGGACAGGTCTACATGCAGGATAAGATGGTATTAGAACCACTCCCTCACACACGCAAGGAAATGGATGCTTATCAAAAGAAATACCGCTTCCTGTCACCGATCGCCAATAACCTGTTTCGAGACACCCCGAAGTTTGATATTGCTATGATTTTCCAGGATTATAGTATTTATCCATGGATGACCGCATTAGAAAACGTGCTTTTTACCTTGAAACTGCGTGGTGTATTGAGCGGGGAAAGGGAGCAACTGGCTAGAAGGTACTTAAGCCTTGTGGGTTTGAGCGGTGCTGAAAATAGATATCCCTCCCAACTTTCAGGAGGAATGCGTCAGCGTGTTGCCCTGGCTAGGGCTCTTTCGGTGGAACCAAAGATTATCCTGATGGATGAGCCCTTTGCGGCAATTGATGCTCTTTCGCGGGAAAAACTACAGGATGATCTTTTAAACATCTGGAAAATTATGCAAAAGACTGTCGTTTTCGTAACTCATGACATTGAGGAGGCGGTATATCTTGCTGACCGCATAATCGTATTTTCACCTCAGCCGGGTACGGTCCGCAATATCATTTCCGTAGATGTCCCCAGACCGAGAATGCGTGGCAACAAAGAATTAGTGGAGTTGGAGAACCGTATTTTCCAGATTTATCGCTTCGATGTTATTGGCGAGGCTTTAGATTATGTTATTTAATTGAGGAGAAGATGGATGAACATAAATCAAATTGAATCTCCGGATGAAGTTCCGATTCGGGAGAAGAATTTTCGAGGTAAGATTTACCAGGATATAACCCGGGTAATTGGCTGCACTCCTCTTGTCAGGATAAATCGGCTGACACGCGATTGCGGAGCCGAGGTAGTAGCCAAGCTGGAGTCGTTTAATCCCTTAAACAGCGTGAAGGATAGAATCGGCGCAGCCATGCTCGAGGCAGCAGAGAGAGTGGGGTTGCTTAAGCCGGGGATGGTGATTATAGAGCCTACCTCCGGGAACACCGGGATTGGGTTGGCTCTTGCCTGCGCCGCCATGGGATATCGCCTGGTTTTAACTATGCCCGAGACGATGTCGATAGAGCGCCGGAAGATTCTGCAGATATTAGGGGCTGAGGTTGTACTTACACCAGGTTCAGAGGGGATGAAGGGCGCTATTAGCAAGGCAGAGGAGCTGCATCGCCAGATCCGGGGCAGCTTTGTCCCCCAGCAGTTTGAAAATCTGGCTAATCCACATGTCCATCGTCTAACCACGGCGGAGGAAATCTGGGAGGATACCGGTGGTAGAGTGGATATCCTGGTTGCAGGTATCGGTACAGGAGGGACGGTTACCGGGGTATCGGAGGTAATTAAGAAGCGCAAGCCTTCTTTTCAAGCAATCGGGGTGGAACCAGAAGCATCTCCGGTGCTTTCCGGAGGTAGACCAGGACCGCATCGTATACAGGGGATTGGCGCTGGTTTTGTGCCGAAGGTGCTAAATCGCAAAATTCTTGATGAGGTCATCACTGTAACAAATGAAGATGCCTTCACTACAGCCAGAAGAGTGGCTAAAGAAGAAGGGATACTCTGTGGCATATCTTCGGGGGCAGCCATGTGGGCAGCTTTACAGGTGGCGAAAAGGCCGCAAAACAAGGGGAAACTCATTGTCGTTGTCTTCCCTGACTCGGGTGAGAGATATGTGTCCACTCCGTTATTCTCTTTCGATTCGGAAGCAACTGCATGAAAGGCTACCCGATCCCACGGCTGAGGCGATCGGACCGGTGCTGATGAGTATCAGGACAGGCTCGAAAGGCGACCGGAGATGTTGGAGGCTTCAGTGGGGATAGAGAAGCCCCCCTGCAAAGAGAAAAGGAAGGAGAAGAAATATGAGATTCGAAACATTAGCGATTCATGGCAGCGAAAAGCCCGATCCCACCACCGGCGCATTAATCACACCGATCTATCAGACCTCCACCTTTGCCTTTGAGGATGTGGGCAAGACCAGGGGCTACGACTATTCTCGCACCTCCAACCCCACCAGGAAGGTGTTGGAGGAGACCATCGCCAGGCTCGAGGGCGGAAAGGCGGGATTTGCCTTTGCCACCGGCATGGCTGCCGAAGCCACCGCAATATATTTGCTGAAGGCCGGAGACCATGTGATCTCCGGAGATGACATCTACGGCGGAACCTACCGTCTGTTTCAAGATGTGATGACCAACTTCGGATTGGAGTTTACCTTCCTACGTCTGAATAACAGACGGGAGATCGAGGATGCCATAAGGCCCAATACCAGGATGATATGGATCGAGACCCCCTCCAATCCGCTGCTAAATATCACGGATGTAGAGATGGTGGTAGATATTGCCCGAAAGCATAATCTGTTGACCATGGCGGATAATACCTTTCCCACGCCCTGTTTCCTGCGGCCAATTGAGTATGGCGTTGATTTGGTGGTGCATTCTACTACCAAGTATCTCAACGGCCACTGCGATGTTGTCGGTGGGGCGATAGTGACCGCTACCGATGATCTAACCCAAAAGGTGCAATTTCTCTTGAATGCTCTGGGCACCTGTGCCTCACCCTTTGACTGCTGGCTGGTGCTTCGCGGGATCAAGACCCTGCCTTTGAGGGTTAAGCAGCATGCGATGTCTGCTGCCGCGGTCGCCTCATTTCTGGAGAAACACCCCCGGGTAAGCAGGGTATTCTATCCCGGACTGAAGTCTCATCCGGGTCATGAGATCGCCGCCCGGCAGATGGACGGTTTCGGCGGGATGGTGTCCTTCGAGATAAATGGCGAGGTTAACTCGTTCTTGAGAGGTGTCGAGCTATTCATTCTAGCGGAGTCCCTTGGCGGCGCTAATTCCCTCGTAGAGCACCCGGCTACCATGAGCCATGCCTCGATGCCGAAGGAGTTCCGGGAGAAGGTGGGTATCTTCGATAACCTGGTGAGACTCTCCGTGGGATTGGAGAATATCGAGGATATAATCGAGGATTTGGAGCAGGCGCTGGCAAAAACTGAAGGTTAGTCAGCCCGACAACGAGTCTATTATCCGGGATTGCCGGGTAGTAAACAATATAATCTTGCAAAAAAACAGATGAGCGGTTTCGGAGGGATGATAAGTTTTGAGATAAAAGGCGGCTTTCCCGCCGTTGAAAAATTCGTATCAAAATTAAAATTGTTCCTGCTGGCGGAGTCGCTGGGCGGGGTTGAATCGCTCGCCTGTTATCCTACAAAAATGACTCACAGTTCTCTATCTGCAGAAGAGAGGTCAAAACGGGGGATAAAAGAAAATCTTATCCGTCTATCCGTCGGCATTGAAAATAAAATTGACTTAAAAGATGATTTGGCAAAGGCGCTGTCGTAATTTTTTTACCATATTTGTCTACTAATATAATAGACAAAATAATCAAAAAAGGAGGAAGTTAAAATGGGATTGTTAGAAAAGGCAAAAACTGCTGATGTGAAGGTGTTGGTGGAAACATTGAGTTTCAAGCAGAAAGTGGACAGGTCAATTGAACTCATCTCCGAAGCATTAAAAGTTTACGGTGACGGATTGGTTGTGGCCAACAGCCTGGGTAAAGATTCAGTGGCGGTATGGGATCTAGCCAAGCGTGTCAGCCCCAAAATAAGAGGGTTTATTGTCACCACCAGATTCCAACACAAAGAGACCATTGAATTTATGTTCCAGGAGGTTGAAAGATATCCGGAACTAAAAATCTATAAGAATGATGCGGATATTCCCGAAGGGCTGTATCGGACAGATCCAAACCGATGCTGCGATTTATTAAAGGTAGAGCCGACCAGTCGCGCAATTAGAGAGATGGAGGCGACCTGCTGGGTAACGGGTTTACGTTGCACCGAAGGCCGCACCCGTACCGATTATAAAGAGGTAGAGGAGCGCGATAAAGGGTTGCTTAAATTAAATCCGATTTTAATCTGGAAAGAACGGGAGGTCTGGCAATATCTGGCAGTATATTCTGTGCGGGTAAATCCGATTTATCAAGAAGGCTACCGCTCTCTTGATTGTTTTACCTGCACGCAAATTACCACCGACGAAAATGAGCGTGCCGGACGCTGGGTTGGCACAAGCAAATGCGGCGGCGAATGCGGAATCCATACGCGGCCTTTGAAAAATGTAGATGGAGATGGGATTTGAGTGGTAGAGAAACCAAAAATCACAAAATATAATATTTAAGAATATGGAAATAAAACAAAATAGTAAAATTGATGAGCAGATGATCGGAAAAATAAAAAACGGAGGGAAATCAGATGACTAAAATGATAAATATTTTATTAATAGTTGTTTTGTTGTTAAGCGGAAAAATTGGGTTTAGTCAGGAAAAAGAACTCAAAGGAACGGTAACGTTATCGGGAGCCTGGGCAATTTATCCGACTGCGGTTGCTTGGGCGGAAGCATTCCGGAAAAAACACCCCGGTGTGAGAATTGATGTCTCTGCCGGCGGCGCCGGAAAAGGCGCGGCAGATGCGATTGCCGGATTAGTTGATATCGGAATGGTCTCTCGTGACCCTGACCCGGCAGAGATTAAGAAAGGGATAGTGCCAATTTACATTTTGCATGATGCAGTATATCCAACGATAAGTGATAAAAATCCAGTACTGCAAGACCTTCTAAAAAAAGGTGTAAAGAGACAGACCTGGATTGACATTTATATCAGCGGCATAATTACTACTTGGGATGAAGTAGTTGGACGGAAGGTAGGTAGACCAATCCATGTCTATACCCGCTCTGATTCTTGCGGTGCGGCAGCAACTTGGGCAGCATACTTAGGTAAGAAGCAAGAAGATTTGCGTGGTGTGGGTATATTTGGTGACCCAGGATTACTTGAAGCATCTAGAAGAGACCCAATTGGGATTGGATATTCTAACTTTAGTTTTGTCTTTACAAGGGAAGGGACAGTAGTAAAAGGTGTGAAGTTAGTTCCAATTGATTCCAATGAAAATGGTCTCGCTGACCCGGATGAAATTTACAACGACCGTGAAACCGCAATCAAAGCAATCCGTGCAGGTAGATACCCGGTGACAAGAAAAAATTATTTCTTTGTCAAAGGTAAACCAAAAGGATTAGTAAAAGAGTTCATTAAGTTTGCTCTTTCTGATGAAGGCACAAAAATTGTTGACGAAATACAAACAAGTTTGTCGCTGTCAAAGACGGAAAGAGAAGAAGTTTTGAACGCAATGGAATAAAGCAAACAAAGGGAGAGGCATTTGCCTCTCCCCGCTAGATACTGTCAAAAATAATATGAAAGAATATGTGTTGACTAACGATACATTAAGTTGTATACTTAATGTATCGTTATCTAACAATTTACTAACCAATTCGCTCTAGGATGTCTAGGGTGAAGATTATACCAGAGGAGGTTGTGATGAAGGTCGTTCTTATCGTGTTAACATTGATGTCCTTCCATATTAAGATAGCCGGAGGGGAAGAGTTGGAAAAACTTTCTTTGGAAGAGGCATTGAAAATCGCTTTTATAAATAATCCTGAAATAGTGACAGCAGAAAAAAATATTGAATCAGCAAGGGCAAGAGTTGTTCAGGCTTTGGCTTATCCTAATCCTGAACTTGAGACGGTAATGAAAAATCCTTCCGGAGGTGTAGAAGTTGAAGTCAGTCAAGAATTGGAACTCTTTGGGAAAAGAACACTCCGGGGAAATATGGCAAGAAATGAGATTAAAATCTACGAAAGTGAGTTGGAGTTAATCCACTTGGGGGTCTCTTTTAAGGTTAAGGAATCATATGCTCAGATATTGTTGGCAAGAAAAATAGAGGAACTTGCTGAGGAGTCTTTAAATCTAACCAGGAAATTTTTGGATAAAGTCCGGGAGAAATTTAATCTTGGAGAAGTTTTAAGGAGTGAATTACTCAGGGCGGAGATTGAGATGTTTTACGCTCAAAATGAGTTATTAGTAGCCGAAAAAGATCTCTCTCTTAATAAGGCAAAATTAAATATTTTACTCGGGAGATCGGTCTCTCATAAATTCGTTTGCACCGATGAATTTGTTTATAAAGAGAGGCGGTTTGATTTAGACACGCTTATAAAAAATGCTTTGATAAACAGGCCAGACCTTAAGGCTAAAAAACTGATGCTTGATTCAAAAAATATGGAGGTAAAATTGATGAGAAAAGAGAGGTTTGCTAACCCCTCCGTCGGTTTTTGGGCAGAACGGGAAGACAGAGAACAGAGATTGGGAGTCACCCTGGGAATACCTTTACCTTTCTGGTATAGAAAACAAGGTGAGATTGCAGAGGCAAGAAATGAGTCACAAAAGATAGAATATCAAATAAATTTCCTCAAAAGGCAGATAGAATTAGAAGTTAACAATGCCTTTGGGGAGGTTGTTTTATCTGATAGGCAAGTGGCACTGATGGAAAAATCTGTAAAGAAAGGAAGCGAATTAATCAGGCTGATTGAGATGCAATATGCGGAAGGAAAAACCGATTTTTTAACCTATCTTGAAGTTCTAACAACATTCAAAGGGACTCGATTGAGTTATTTTAGGTCCATACTTGACCATCAAATAAAGTTAGCGATTTTAGAAAAAACAACAGGAGGTGAACTATGAAAAGGTCTTATTGGCCGTGGCTGTTAATTGTAGGTATAGTTTGTTTAATTGTGGGAATATTAGTGTGGAGAGGATTCAGGGAAGAGGAGCATCCGCATAAACACGGAGAGGTATGCCATTGCTATTGTTTCGAACAACAAGGGAAGGAGGAAGATGCACACAAACATGACGCAGAGCATCCTGTCCATATTGGTCATGGCGCAGAAAAATCGTCCCAGGTCACGGTTTGGACCGAGCGATTCGAAATTTTCCTTGAGCATGCATTTATCGTGGCAAATACACCAACCAAATTTATCACCCATGTCTCCGACCTGCAAACACTTAAGCCTCGGGGAAAAGGACCCGTTACTTTCATTTTGCGTCGCGGCTCCGAGACACCGGACAAGCATATCGCACGGGCTCCGGTTAGAGACGGTATTTACATTCCAGAACTAACTTTTCCACTACCTGGTGAGTGGAGTCTGTCGCTGGTTATCCCCCTTGAAGGCAAAGATCATCTCGTCGAACTGCCGCCTTTTGAGGTATATGGTTCCCATGAAGAAGTTGACCGTGCTCCATTTCCTAAAGAGATCGCTGGCATAAGTTTTCTCAAGGAACAGCAATGGAAAATGCTAACCAGGGCCGAACCTGTGGGACGACGAAAAGCGATAGGACAGGAGACCTTGGTTGTACCAGAGTCGGCTCTGATTGATGAAAACGGCAAGCCAGTAGCTTTCGTCCAGGTAGCCGGCGAAACCTTTGAGAAACGTTATCTGGAACTGGGCAACAGAGATAATGACTTTGTAGAGGTTTTGTCTGGTCTATCCGATGGTGAGCGCGTTGTGACCAAAGGCGCCTATGCCATTGCTGAAGCTGAAAGAAAAAAGGAACATCCGCATAGACATGGAGAGGGCTGCCATTGCTGGTGTTTTGAAGAGGGACATCCACACAGGCACGATGAAGGAGTTCATCACGAGCACTAGTGTAGTGTCCCTAACGTTTCTTGACATTTGGCTGTCATTGCGAGGGGCGATGCAACGAAGCAATCTCACTTTTTGGTTCAGAAAACAAGATTGCTTCACTTTGTTCGCAATGACAAATGTAAAGGGACTTATGGGACGGTACACTATGTCTATACTTGACCATCAAACAAAGTTGGCGATTTTAGAAAAAACAACAGGAGGTGAACTATGAAAAGGTCTTATTGGCCGTGGCTGTTAATTGTAGGTATAGTTTGTTTAATTGTGGGAATATTAGTGTGGAGAGGATTCAGGGAAGAGGAGCATCCGCATAAACATGGAGAGGGCTGCCATTGCTGGTGTTTTGAAGAGGGACATCCACACAGGCACGATGAAGGAGTTCATCACGAGCACGAGGAGGAAGGTGTTGTCCAAATATCTACTCGGGGCAAGAAGATGATAGGATTAAAAACAGATAAGGTTGCTATGCGGCATATAAAGAAAAGTCTACGAATTACCGGAGAGATAGCCCAGGATAGCGAGAAATTATTCCATGTCACTTCCAATATTCCGGGTGAGATAGTTGAAGTTAAAGTTGGTTTGGGGGATAATGTGGAAAAAGGAACTTTACTGGCACTTGTCAAAGGCAGTAAAGACGGGAAAATTGAAGAGATAAAATCTCCCAGTGGGACACTAATTATAGGACAACGTATTTCTGAGGGAGAAGAAGTGGACATGCTTACTTCTCTTTTCACAATAGCCGATATATCTACGATGAAAGCAAGTTTTGATGTCTATGAAAAAGATATAGCCATTGTAAAATTGGGACAAAAAGTCAAAGTGAAAACCCGTGCATATCCCGGCAAGATTTACCCCGGTGAAATAACATTCATCTCTCCACGGGTTGACAGGAGAACAAGAACTATAAAAATAAGGGTAGATATTGATAACTATGACCACACGCTGAAACTCGGTAAGTTTGTTACAGGAGATATAATTTACACGGCTCCTCACAAAATGGTATCTATTGCCAATTCAGCAATACAAAGATGGGAAAACAAAGAAATTGTTTTCATACCAATAGGGGACAACAGATACAAACTGAGGGAAATCAAATTAGGAACGACAGGGGAGGAGTTTTCAGAAGTGATTGCCGGGCTTAAACTTGGTGAACAGGTAGTGACCAAAGGTGGTTTTCACCTGAAAGCTGAACTCCAGAAAGCGGCTATTGACTTCGGTGCCCACGGCCATCCGCATTAAAATTGTCTGAAGGAGAGAATATGATTGAGAAAATTATTCAGTTTTCATTAAGACACAAATTCTTAGTAGTGCTGGGGTTTGTGGGGATTTGTATTGCCGGATTTATCTCCCTTACCCGGCTGCCTATTGACGCCTTTCCCGATGTCAGTCCCAACCTGGTGCAGGTATTTGCTGAGGTTGAAGGAACAGCTCCCGAAGAGATTGAAGCGTTAGTTACCCGACCAATTGAGGTTGCGATGTTAGGGCTGCCCGGTGTCCAACGGCTCCGTTCACTCTCGTCATTTGGACTCTCCACGGTAAAGGTCTATTTTGAGGATGATGTGGACATATACTTTGCCCGGCAACTTGTTTCCGAGAGACTTAAAGTAGCCGAAGAAGCTATTCCGGACGGATTAAAGATACATCATGGTCTGGAAATGGGACCAATCGCCAGCGGAATGGGGAAAATCCTTTCCTACTATGTTGAAGGGGACGAATATAGCAATGTTGATTTGCGCACATTTCAGGACTGGATTATTAAACCCGACATTCAAACTGTGCCCGGTGTTGCCGAGGTTATCACTCAGGGAGGCAATGTTAGACAGTATCAGATAAAGATATATCCCGCTCAACTTTTGAAATACGATTTAACAATGGAGGATATAATTGAGGCGGTTCAGCAAAATAACCTGAATGTAGGCGCTGGTATTATGAAAAAAGGAAGTGAAGAATGGATTATCCGAAGTTTGGGGTTGATTGAAACCGTTAGTGATATTGAGAATATTGTTATCGGTATTGAAGATGGAGTTCCTGTTTATGTAAGGGATGTGGCAAGGGTGGAATTTGGAGCCGCTTTTAGGCGCGGCATTGCCTCTATGGATGGTCAAAAGGAGATTGTGACCGGAAGCGTCTATAAACTTCATGGAGCAAATTCCTTTGAGGTGATTGGCCGTCTGAAAGAACGAATAAAAGAGATCAATGAAATCTTACCTCCCGGTGTCCGAATAATTACTTTCTACGACCAGTCCTCTCTGGTTAAAAGCAGTATACACACCGTCAGAGAAGCACTTACTTTAGGGTTTATTTTGGTTTCTCTTGTTGTATTTGTTTTTTTGGGTAAATTCCGCAATACCTTAATAGTGGTCTTTTCACTGCCTTTTTCAATGTTATTGGCATTTATTTTGATGCACCGCTATGGAATACCCGGCGACCTGATATCTTTTGGGGGAGTAGCGATTGCTCTGGGTATGATAGTTGATGCCACTATTATAATGGTAGAAAAGATCCAATCATCCCTGCAGGAGAATTCTGATACCGGTTCAGTCACAGGAGTGATTTTATCTGCTGGTAAAGAAGTTGGACCTCCCATACTTTTTGCCGTTTTTATTATCATTGCTGTCTTTATACCCATCTTTACTCTTGGGGGTGTGGAAGGAAAAATGTTTAGACCGCTGGCTTTTGCGGTGACTATGACTATGCTCGGTTCTTTGCTCTATTCTCTGATTGTCGCTCCCGCATTTTGCAGTTTACTCCACAAAAGGAAGAGTGAAGAGAAGAAAAAGAAACCCATTTTTTCCATAGCCCTTAAATTTTACAGGGCAGTGTTGATGTTTTTTCTCCCCCGCCGCTTGTTGGTTGTTTCTACAATGGTTATTCTACTTGTCTTGGGCGGGCTGGTTTTTACCCGGCTTGGCAAAGAGTTCATCCCTACCCTTCAGGAAGGGACAATTCAGGTCTTAGTATATATGGACCCCAACATATCCTTGAAAGAAATCAGTAGTATTGCAACAAAATTAGAAAAAGAGATCTTGACTATTCCAGAGGTTAAACGGGTTGTTTCCGACATTGGTTACGGGGAGGTTGGTCCTCATATACATCACACCAATTTTGCCTGTATAACCGTTGACCTATATCCCAGGGATAAGTGGAAAACGGTTAAAACCCAGGAAGAACTTGTTTCCAAAATTGACCGCCGTATTGCTGATTTTCCAGGCGCTTCAATCAGTTTTTCCCAGCCAATCCAGCACGAGATTGATGATTTGATAGCCGGTGCCGGGACCCAGGTGGTAGTGAAACTATTTGGACTGGATTTTGATATTCTCCGTCAAAAAGCAGCGGAAATAGAAGGAGTCCTTTCCACAATAAAGGGAGTGGCTGATTTAAGGACCGAGCAGGTAGTTGGCCAAACCCAGGTCCAGATAGATATAAACCGTGATGAAGTAGCACGTCATGGACTGAATATTTACGAGATACAGCATGCAATCCACGACGCCATAGGGGGAGAGGAGGTCGGCAAGGTTTTTGAAGAAGAGAAAATATTCGGCATCACGGTTAGATTTGCCGAGCCCTACCGCAAAGACATTAAGTCAATAAGAAACCTACTTGTTCGCACTCCTGCCGGGTATAATGTGCCGCTTGAACAACTGGCGGACATCGGCACGGTTACCGGCATTAGACAGGTAACCCGTGAAGATGCCCGCCGGTTTATCTCCATTCAGTGTAATGTCAGAGGACGGGATGCCGGTGGTTTTGTAGAGGAAGCGCAGAAAAGAATAGCAGAGGCGGTAAGCATTCCTTCGGGGTACAGGATTTCCTGGGGTGGACAATTTGAATTGCATCAGGCAGCAAACCGGAGATTATCGGTTGTCGTTCCGATTACCCTGTTTCTGATTCTCGTGCTCCTTTACATTTTATTTAATTCATTTAAGAATGTTCTTTTAATTATACTGAACATACCGTTGGCATTGGTAGGCGGGATATTTGCCCTTGCTATGTTTGGGGAGAATTTGAGTATCCCCTCTTCTATTGGATTTATCGCGCTTTTTGGAATTACCATGACAAACGGTTTGGTACTAATAACGAGTTTTGAATATCTAAAAAAAGAAGGTCTTGTTTTGAAAGAAGTAATAATTGAGGGTTCTCTGTCAAGATTAAGGGCGGTTTTAATGGCTACGATAACCACTGTACTGGGATTACTCCCCTTAATTATAACTACCGGAGTGGGCTCGGAAATACAGAGACCCTTAGCCATTGTAGTAGTAGGCGGACTTGTTTCCTCTACTTTACTAACCCTGATTGTTTTACCCGTGATTTATAGCTGGATGTCTTCAAGAAAAAAGATAGTAAATGGAGCTTACTGAAAAATGTAAAATAAACTTGCAGTAATGACGGAAAAATGATAAATAGACCACAAAATAAACCACAGAGGGCACAGAGTTAATTCTCTGTGTTCTCTGTGGTTAGATTTTGACAGAACCCCCTGCTAATTTAGGATAAAAAAATGAATGCCAGAAAATTCAAAGATATTGTTGCGCAGAGAGTAATGTTTTTATTCTGTTTATTTGTTTTGAGTATTACTTTTCTGATGGTATTTGGTTTATATTGGAGGTCAAAACCGGTATTGGCGGTAAATAACTTAAAAGAGATACTTTTTTCAGTAACATGGTCTCCTACTTCCGGGCAATTCGGTCTGGCAAGTTTTATTGTTGGAACTTTTTGGGTGACCGTAATTGCAATGGTTATTGCGGTGCCTTTAAGTGTTTTGACAGCAATTTTTCTTTCTGAATATGCGCCGAAAAAGATTCGTGAAGTTATTAAACCGATAATTGATTTATTAGCAGGAATTTCGCCGGTTGTCTACGGCGTTTGGGGGATGATTGCCATCGTGCCGTTGGTGCGGGACTATCTTATGCCTTTTTTCAGCGAGGGATTGCCGTTTTTTCCGTTTCGCTCCAATAATTATACCGGTTTTACCGCTTTAACCGCCGGTATCGTTTTGGCAGTGATGGTTTTCCCCTTAATTATTTCCGTTGTTGAAGAAGTAATCGGAGCAGTTCCTGTTGAGATGAGAGAGGCATCATTGTCTTTAGGTGCCACACAGTGGCAGACAACAAGGTTTGTCGTCTTAAGAAAAGTGCGTTCAGGCATTATTGCAGCAGTAATTTTAGGGTTATCCAGGGCTTTTGGCGAAACAATGGCTGTCTTGATGGTCGCCGGATGTGCTATGCACATATTTCCTAAATCAATTTTTGATCCTGTCTATCCTTTACCTGCACTTATTGCAAATACTTACGGCGAGATGATGTCTATACCTTTATACGATTCGGCGCTGCTTCTGGTAGCATTTATCCTTCTGATAGTGACAATTTTATTCAATATACTTGGTCGGGTAATTTTATTTCACATTGAAAGAGGAGAATCCTGATATGCACGGCAAGAGAATTGAAGAAATTTTTTTTAAGTTTCTTATGCTCTTTTCTACATTTATAGTTGTTGGAAGTTTAGTTCTGATTCTTGCGGTAATCTTTTTGAAAGGGTTGCCGGCGCTGAATCTGGATATGCTTATTAAGACACCAGAAGGCGGATATTATATAGGTAAAGAAGGCGGTATACTCAATGCTATTTTAGGTTCAATTGTTTTGGGATTTGGAGCAACATTTTTGGCTTTTTTAGTCAGTATGCCGATGGTTTTTTACTTAAATTTGTATTTGAAAAAAAATTCAAAACTTGCTTTGGTTGTGCGGCTTTTCCTTGATATTTTGTGGGGCATTCCATCAATCGTCTACGGAGCATTCGGCTTTACTTTAATGGTATTTTTTGGACTTCGCGCTTCGCTATTAGCAGGTATGATTACCGTTGCTTTATTGATAATTCCGATAATGGCAAGAAGTATGGATGAGATCTTAAAAATGATACCGCTGGAATTGAAAGAGGCATCTTTTAGTTTGGGGGCAACCAGATTAGAGACCGCAACAAAAATTATTTTTAAGCAGGCGATGCCCGGGATATTAACGGCAGTCCTTATTGCTTTCGGACGCGGTATCGGTGACGCTGCCTCGGTATTATTCACAGCAGGTTTTACCGATTTCCTGCCTTATTCGTTGTTTAGGCCGGTTGCGACTTTACCTCTGGCGATATTTTTCCAGTTGGGAACTCCTTTTCCGGAAGTGCAGCAGCGCGGATATGCCTCGGCTATAGTGTTGACGGTCCTGCTTTTAACTATCAGTATTGTTTCCAGGTTATTGTCAAAAAAATTTAGTAAACATATTATTAGATAGAGAGGAAAATGGGATGGAATCTGCGAAAACGCATATAAACATAAAAAATCTTAATGTATTTTATGACGATCATCACGCATTAAAGGATATAACTGTCGATATTCCGGAGAAAAATATAACTGCTATAATCGGACCGTCCGGTTGCGGCAAAACAACTTTATTGAAGTCATTTAACAGACTCTTGGAGTTGCAAAACAGTGTTAAAATATCAGGGGAGATTTTATTTAACGGTGAAAATATTTACGGTAATAGAACCGATGTAATTTATCTCAGAAAAAAGATAGGATTGCTTCCCCAGAAACCGTATCCACTGCCGATGTCAATATATGACAATGTTGCATATGGTTTGAGGATTCACGGTCGCACAGGAAAAAAATTTCTGGATGAAAAAGTCCGGCATTATCTGAAAGAAGCAGGTCTATGGAATGAAGTAAAAGATAGATTAAGGACATCTGCGGCAAAATTATCGTTAGGGCAACAGCAAAGATTATGCCTTGCAAGAGGACTTGCCGTTGAACCGGAAGCAATTCTTGCCGATGAACCCACTTCATCATTAGATCCCGTTTCATCGGAACGTATAGAAAAGAAATTGTTGGAATTAAAGAAAGACTATACTGTAATAATAGTTACTCATAACATTCAACAAGCAATGCGGCTTGCAGACTACGTAATTTTTCTTTATTTAGGCCAGTTGATTGAAAATGATTTGGCGAAGAATGTTTTCAAGAAACCAAAAGAAGAGATGACGTCTGCGTACATAAATGGTGAGTTTTTAGATGAAATTTGGGTAAAACGAACTTTTGATTTAACAGGAAAAGTTTCCGATGGGGGGAGGTATTTAAAAGATTTCCATGATTATAAAAAAAAATAAATTAGAGCAAATTGTAAAACATTCTCGTAGAGAATATCCTCGTGAATCTTGCGGAATATTGGCTGGCAAAGAAGAAAAAATTGAGAAAATTTATCAAATGGAGAATATCTCTGATAATCCGGCTACTTGTTATTTTATGGACCCGAAAGAACAATTAAAAGTATTTAAAGAAATGCGTAATTTAGGATTAGAGATGGTAGGTATATACCATTCACATCTTGATACAGAGGCTTATCCTTCGGCGCATGATGTGGAGTTAGCCTATTATCCGGATGCTTCTTACGTAATTGCTTCAATAAAGGATAAAGAAAATCCAAGCATAAGGTCATTTAGAATTGTTAATGGTGAAATTACAGAAGAAGAAATCGAACTGGCTGATAGTTGATGGTCTATAGTTGATGGTCTATAGTTGATGGAGGAGGTAAAAATGTATGGGTTTGAAAAACTCGAAGTTTGGCAAAAGACAAGGAAGTTTGTGAAAAGGATTTATGAACTTACGGCAACTTATCCACCAGAAGAGAAATTTGGTTTAGCTCAACATACTCGAAAAAGTGCGATTTCCGCGTTGTCAGCCATTGCAGAAGGGAGTAGCCGGTTTAGTAAAGTCGATTTTAAGCGATATATTCAAATTTCTCTTGGTTCTCTATATGAGACGGTAACGCAATTATTTGTTGCCCTAGATAATGATTTCTTAACCCAGCGGGCATTCAACGAACTCTATTCTGAATCCGAGAATATTGCTAAAATGCTTTGCAATCTCTCTAAATCCCAATCCATAGACAATAGACTATAGACGATAGACGATGTTGATGCTAGTAGGCACAAATCATAAATTTAGCCCCATTGAATTAAGAGAAAGGCTTTCTTTTTCCAAAAAGAGGTTAAAAGATGCACTTTCTCTCTTAAGGGAATGGCAAATATTTAAGGGAGCGGTTATTCTTTCTACTTGTAACCGAGTGGAGATTTATGCTAGCACAGAAAATCTCAAAGTTGCAAGAGCCCATATAATAAATTTTCTTTCGCGATACCATGAGATTGAGATAGAAAAAATTTTACCTTATCTCTATATATATGAGGGCGAAGAAGCGGTTAGACACTTATTTTCGGTCACTTGCGGTCTAGATTCGTTGATTCTTGGTGAGACACAAATTTCAGGGCAAGTTAAACATGCATATCTTGAAACAGAAGATATTGCTTTTGCTGATAAGTTCTTGACCAAGATTTTTAATCATGCTCTAACTTTAGCTAGTATGATACACAAAGAGACCAAAATATCTGAAGGAAAAATTTCGGTAGGAGGCATTGCTATAGATTTTATAAGAAAGCGATTAGGCAACCTATCGCACAAGAGCATTCTAATTATTGGAGTAGGGAAGGTTACAGAATTAGTTTTGAGGTACCTAAAAAAAGAAAAACCCAATGTGGTCTTTATCTCCAGTCGATCTTTTGAAAAGGCAAAGGCATTGGCAAGTCAGATTAATGCTGTGGCTGTAAGATTCGATAGATTAAGAGAGTCTTTGAAAATGGCGGATGTAGTCATAACCGCTACAGCAAGCCCACATTTTATTATTAAAAAGGAGACCTTAGCAGGCCTTATTAATCGGGAGCTTCTTATAGTTGACCTTGCTTTACCAAGAGACGTTGATCCTCTAGTAAAAGAGATAATGGGTATTGAGCTTTTTTGTTTAGAAGATTTAGATACTGTAATTGAAGAAAATATGAAGATAAAGAAACGAGAAGCACAAAAGGCTAAAAAGATTATAGATATAGAGGTGGAAAGATTATGGGAAAGAATTACAGAGTTGGAACAAGAACCAGCCCTCTTGCACTTAAGCAGGTAGAAGAGGTTGTAAACAATTTAAAGAAATTCTACCCTGATCTTAATGTAAAGATTATAGGTATAGATACATATGGCGATAAGGATAAGTTTACGCCTATATCGCAAATAGAAGGAACAGACTTTTTTACAAAAGAAATAGATGAGGCACTTTTAAGGGGTGAGATTGATTTTTCTGTCCACAGTGCAAAGGACTTACCGGATAATTTGGCGCCTGGACTTTTTATCGCGGCCATTACAAAGTCTATTGATCCTTACGATGCCCTGGTTTCAAAGAATAATCTAACCCTTGATGAACTGAAGGTGGGCGCAAAAATAGGGACAAGTAGTTTGAGAAGAAAAACCCATCTTAAAAATTATCGTGATGATTTTCATATTGTGGATATCCGCGGTAATATCGGGGAGAGATTAAAGATGCTTGATGAAACAGACTTAGATGCTATTGTGGTTGCTGCTTGTGGCCTGATTAGGTTGGGGCTGGAAGATAGGATTTCCCAAAGGATACCATTTGAGATCCTTATTCCTCATCCTTTACAAGGGTCTTTGGCAGTTGTCAGAAGAGCCGAAGATTTACATCTGCATAACTTGCTTTCAGCAATCGATTCCCGGGAGGCGGTTTTATTATGAAAGGCAAAGTTTATTTAGTGGGTGCAGGACCTGGTAAGCCTGATTTAATAACTGTAAGAGGACTTAATATCCTTAAAGAGTCGGATGTGGTTATTTATGACTACCTCGTAGATAAGAGTCTTTTAGGATATACAAAAGATGGCGCAGAATTAATCTGTTGCGATGAATTAGGTAAGAAACGCTACGCTAATGGTTTTTTAGTTCATCAGAATAAAATTAATAATTTGTTAATCAGGAAGGCCAAAGAAGAAAAGAAGGTGGCAAGGCTAAAGAACGGTGATCCCTCAATATTTAGCAGGTATTCTCAGGAACTTGAGGTCTTAACCAAAAATAAAATAGAATTTGAAGTAGTCCCGGGGGTTACTGCCGCAGTTGCGGCTGCGGGTCTAAGTGGCATACCTTTAACCGATAGAAAACTTGCTTCCAGTTGTGTCTTTGTTACCGGTCATGAGGACCCGACGAAGAAAGAAAGTTTGCTTGATTGGGATTCACTGGCAAAAATTGGCACATTAGTTCTTTATATGGCAATAGAGAATTTGGATGAAATAGTTTCCAAGTTACTTAAGTGCGGAAGGGATGAGAATACACCAGTGGCAATAATCCAGGATGCCAGTTTAATAACCCAGAGAATTTTAACCAGCACCTTAAAAAATATTGCGAAAAAGGCCAAAGAGCAAGGTTTAAAACCGCCGGCAATAGTTATTGTTGGCAAGATAGCAAAGTTAGAGAAGGAATTTAACTGGCTGAGGAAAGGTAAGTGGGTTTTGTTTACCGGTTTGTCGCAGGAGAGATTTTTCAATAAAGGCGTTTATTTTCATCTTCCTTTAATTAAGATCGAGCCCTTATATAACTATAGGGAATTTGATAATTATGTAGAGAATATCAGGAATTTTGACTGGATAGTATTTGCCAGCCGATACGGCGTAGAGTACTTCTTCAAGAGGTTGAAAGCGATAGGTTATGATTCAAGGTTGCTTTCAAATATAAAGATTGGAGCTATCGGGAATTCTACAAAAAATAGACTCTTAGACTTTGGAATTATAGCGGATTTGGTACCTAAGAAAGAATCCGCGGAAGGCTTGGTTACGGAATTTAAGAACTTAGACATAGAAGGCAAAAGGATATTTTTACCCCGTTCAGATATTTCGGATAAAGGTTTGGAGAAGGCATTCAAAAAATTAGGAGCAAGAGTAACTACCAGTTTCGCTTATAAAAATGTAATGCCTGAGGATTTGCCAGACTTAGAGTTAAATACTTTTAATGAGATTATGTTTACCAGCCCCTCTGCGGTTAGAAATTTTAAGCGAAGATATAAAAAAATACCCCAAAGTGTAAAAGTTAGATGTATTGGTGATGTAACCTTAAAAGAGGCAAAAAAATGGCATTTAATAGATTAAGAAGAAATCAAATAATTAGGAATTTGGTTAGCGAAACAAGGCTTGTAGCTTCGGATTTGATTCAGCCTTATTTTGTTATTGAAGGAAAAAATAAAAAAGAAGTCATTAAGTCCATGCCTGGAGTTTATCGGCTATCTATCGACAACTTGCTTAAGGATATCAAGGAGACTAAAGTTTTGGATATAAAAGCAATACTCTTATTTGGAATTCCGCGTAAAAAAGATAAGAAAGGAACCGAAGCTTACGCCGAAGGTGGCATTATTCAGAAGACTGTAAGAGCAATCAGAAAAGAAATAAAAGATATAATAATTATTACCGATGTTTGTTTATGCGGATATACTCCTTATGGTCATTGCAGGATATTGAAAAAAAATGCCGAAGTTCTTGATGTAGATGTTGATGGAACTTTAGATACTTTAGCTAAAATAGCTGTTTCTCACGCTCAGGCAGGAGCGGATTTTGTTGCGCCTTCAGCAATGATGCTTCACCAGGTTAAGGCGATAAGAAAGGCCTTGGACAAGAATGATTTCGTAAAGACTAAAATATTTGCCTATTCGGCAAAATACGCCTCAAATTTTTATGCACCATTCCGAGAAGCGCTTAATTCAGCTCCCCGCTTCGGGGACAGAATGAGTTATCAACTTGACTTCGGTGATCCGAGTGAAGCATTAAAACGGATAGGTCAAGATATTGATGAAGGTGCAGATATGGTTATGGTTAAGCCAGCATTAGCGTATTTAGATATTATCTATAGGGCAAAAGAAAAGTTTAATATACCTATAGCTGCATATAATGTGAGTGGAGAATATAGCGCAATAAAAAAGTTAAGCGAAGGCGATAAAACAAAGGAGAAGGAGTTAGCTCTTGAGGTGCTTACCTCCATAAAAAGGGCTGGCGCAGATTTCATTATTAGTTATTTTGGAAAAGAGGTTGGGAAATGGTTGATGGTTGATGGTGTATAGTTTATAGCAAAAAGGAGAATAAATGTTTAGTTTTGAGAAACTTGAGGGCTGAAATCATAGCTAAAATGCTTAGTAAACTTTCTAAATCACGGGATAGTCAATGAGCCATAAACTATCAACTATAAACCATAAACTTTTTGGTGAAGCCAAAAGGTATATTCCCGGAGGAGTAAATAGCCCGGTGCGTTCATTTCAGGCAGTGGGAGGATTGCCTGTTTTTGTAAAAGAGGCAAAAGGTTCAAAAATTTACGGAGAATGCGGCAAGGGGTTCATTGATTACTGCCTGAGTTGGGGAGCATTGATTTTGGGCCATGCGCATCCGAAGGTTATAGAGGCATTATCACGAACCATAAAAAATGGAACCAGTTTTGGCACAGTGACAAAATTAGAGACAGAATTGGCAAAACTTATTGTAGAGGCAATACCTTCTATAGACCAGGTTAGACTTACTAATTCTGGCACAGAAGCAGTAATGAGCGCAATTAGGCTTGCCCGCGCCTGTACAAAAAAAGATAAGATTATAAAATTTGCAGGCGCATACCATGGTCACGTAGATTATCTTTTGGTAAAAGCAGGTTCAGGTCAGGCGACGTTGGGTATTCCAGCCAGTTCAGGTGTGCCGAAAGATTTTATTAAACATACAATAGTACTTCCTTATAACGATATAAAGAGAGCTAAAGAAACAGCAAAAAAGTTTCAAAAAGATTTAGCAGCGATAATTGTTGAACCGGTGCAGGCAAATTGTGGAGTGATTAGACCTTTGCCTGGATTTCTCGAAGGCTTAAGAAAGATAGCTGATAAATATAATATCGTTCTTATTTTTGATGAAGTGATTACCGGCTTTCGTCTTTCGTATGGCGGTGCTCAAGGTTATTTTGGCGTAAAAGCAGATTTAACTTGTTTAGGTAAAATTATCGGAGGAGGTTTACCTGTAGGCGCATTTGGAGGAAGGAAAGAAATAATGCAGTATCTTTCTCCGGAAGGTGAAGTTTATCAGGCAGGCACATTATCAGGAAATCCCGTAGCGGTTACAGCAGGAATAATTACTTTAAAGTTGCTTAAAGAAAATAACCCTTATAATGATTTGCAAAAAAAGGCCGAAGAATTGAGCCAGTATTTAGAATTAAAAGCCAAAGAATATCAAATAAAGATTAAAGTCAATCACATCGGTTCTATGTTTAGCATATTTTTTACAGGTAAGGATGTTACGGATTATCAGACCGCACAAAATCAAGATTTAAAGTCCTTTAAACGATTCTACCACAACTTGCTAAAAGGAGGAGTTTATTTTTCTCCTTCAGGATTTGAAGCAAATTTTTTATCTACTGCGCATACAGAAAAAGATTTAAAGTATACCTTACGGGCTATTAGTAAAGCACTAGAAATTTTAAGGAGGAGTTAAAATGGCTATAACTATTTTCTTAAATGGAAAAAAAGAAGAGATTAAGAATAATATTAGCATATCAGGTCTTTTGGACGCTAAAAAGATGAGGCCTGAAGTGGTTACAGTAGAATTGAACGATAAAATCATTGGTAAAGATAAGTATCAATCTACCCAACTTAAGCCAAACGATAGGCTAGAGTTCGTTTACTATATGGGTGGAGGTTTGCCTTTTTCGGAAAGAATAGCAGAAAATGTATTAGAATTAATAGGTCAGACTCCTATGGTAAGATTCAATAAGATTGCAGGAGGAGGTTCTGCGGAAATTCTGGCAAAATTAGAGTCTTTTAACCCCGGGGGGAGCGTTAAAGATAGAATCTGCCTTTCAATGATTGAAGATGCTGAAGATAAAGGCTTGCTTAAACCAGGTGCAACCATAATCGAGCCAACAAGCGGTAATACTGGTATAGGACTGGCGATGATTTCAGCGGTCAAAGGCTATAGATGTATTCTTACTATGCCCGAGACAATGAGTTTAGAGAGAATATATATTCTTAAATCTTACGGTGCAGAAGTGGTGCTTACTCCTGGGGCCGAAGGGATGAGGGGTTCTATTAAAAAAGCGGAGGAGATTCTGAAGAAGATTCCAAATAGTTTTATGCCTCAACAGTTTAAAAATGAGGCTAACCCTGAGATTCACAGGAAGACGACTGCAAAAGAAATTCTAATTGTTACAGATGGAAAAATTGACGCCTTTGTTGCGGGAGTTGGCACAGGAGGAACGATAACCGGAGTAGGTGAGGTTTTAAAGAAGAATAATCCGAAGATAAAAATAGTTGCAGTTGAGCCTGCGGCAAGTGCTGTTCTTTCGGGAAAAGAACTGGGCCCACATAAGATTCAGGGTATTGGTGCAGGCTTTATTCCCGATGTTTTAAACCAGGGCATAATTGATGAGATAATTCAGGTTGATGATAATGATGCATTCAGAACAGCAAGAAGGCTAGCTAGGGAAGAGGGGTTATTCGTAGGTATATCAGCAGGCGCAGCAGCATATTCAGCATTAAAGGTAGCCAAAGACTTAGGAGAGGGTAAAAGAGTAGTTGTAGTCTTACCTGACACAGGTGAGAGATATTTTTCTATGGAACAGTATTTCGAAGCGTAAGAGGTAGTTAATATGGCTGAATACAATATAAAAGAATTAAAAAGTGGTGGTTTAATGAAGCAAAAGGAAAAGGATTTATTTTCTCTGCGCCTGCGAGTTGTGGGTGGATATGTTAAGTCTGAACAATTAGTTATACTTTCAGAAATCGCCAATAAATATGGCAAAGGATATATCCATTTGACCACAAGACAGGGTGTTGAGATCCCCAACATAAACTTTAAGGACTTTGAGAAAGTAAGAAAAGAACTTGCTGAGGTTGAGCTTGAAATGGGCGCCTGCGGCCAGAGGGTAAGGACTGTAACTGCCTGTCAAGGCAAAGAGTGCAGCCACGGTTTAATAGATTGTCTCTTTTTGGCAAGAGAGATTGACAAAAAATTCTTTGGCATAGGGGGATACCCACATAAATTTAAGATAGGAATTACCGGCTGTCCAAATGCCTGTATTAAACCCCAGGAGAATGACTTAGGAATAATGGGTCGGCTGAAGAAGAGATTCGTAAAGGAAAACTGCGATTACTGTGGTTTATGTGCGCAAGTTTGCCCAGTGGGTGCAATAGAGGTGGATAAAGACAACGAAAAGATTATATTTCATGAAGATAAGTGCATAGGTTGCGGTGACTGTGTATACTCTTGTCCAACCAATGCCTGGCAGAAAAGGCAGGATGGTTACACTATCTCCGTAGGTGGAAAGATGGGCAAATTCCCGAAATTAGGCATAAGGGCATTTGATTTTGTGGAAACAAAGGAAGAGGTATTCAAGATTATAGAAAAAACATTGCAGTTTTACAAAGAATTCGGCAAACAAGGCGAGCGGTTCAGGGACACCTTAGACAGGGTCGGGTTGGATAATTATAAGGAGTACGTCCGATGAATGCTATAAAGCCGCGCGAGACTTTAAATTTGGAAAAAGTAGCGTGTCCTAACAGCTTTGTTAGAACAAAGCTTAAACTTGAAGAGATGGAGCAGGGGCAAGTTTTAGAGGTGATTTTAGATGATGGCGAGCCTATTAAAAATGTTCCTCGGGCTGTGAAAGAAGAAGGGCATGAAATCATGAAAGTAGAAAAATTAGATAATAAGTGGAGACTGTTAATTAAGAAAGCCTGAGGTGAAAATATAAGTTATGTTAAAGGATTAAAGTGCAGAGAATGCCAAAGAACATATCCAAAAAAGCCTCTCTATGTATGCGAGTACTGCTTTGGCCCCTTAGAGGTTGATTATGTGTTGACTAACGATACATTAAGTTGTATACTTAATGTATCGTTAGTCAACACTTTATAGTTCCCTGTGCCGGCGGTTCTTTAATCACCAAAATCTGGAAAGGGTTAAAAGAATTTAAGACCATAGGATTGATTGACAAAGTTGATACAGAAATTCATGCGGCTCAAGCCACAGGCTGTTGTCCTATAGTTACTGCCGTTAAAGAAGATTCCGATATCATAAGACCAGTTAAGCCGAACACAATCGCTAAATCTTTAGCTATTGGGAATCCAGCAGATGGTGTATATGCAGTTGGAACTGTAAAGGAGTCTGGCGGTTATGCTGAAGACGTGACTGATGATGAAATTGTTGAGGCAATAAAACTTCTAGCAGAAACAGAGGGAATATTTGCTGAGACAGCAGGGGGTGTGACTTTAGGTGCAACAAAGAAGCTCATTGAGCAAGGCAAGATACCTAAAGATGAATCTATTGTTGTATGCGTAACAGGCAATGGTTTGAAGACTCAGGAAGCTGTTGTAGAGAAGATAGGAAAGCCAATTAAAATTAAACCTAATATCGCTTCTTTTAAAGAAAACGTAAAGGAATAAGGAGGTTGCAAAGATGGCAATTAAAGTTAGAGTTCCAGCACCACTTCAGAAATTAACTAAAAACCAGTCAGAGATCCAAGCAAATGGCACAAACATAAAAGAGTTAATCGATGATTTAGAGAGAAATTTTCCAGGGATTAAAGGAAGAATTTGTGATGAAACAGGTAAGGTTCGTAGATTTATAAACATCTATGTAAATGAAGAGGATGTACGATTCCTGCAACAAGACCAAACTCTCCTGGAAGATGGCGATGAAGTTTCGATAATTCCAGCAATAGCAGGAGGAAGATAATGAAATTACGCGAAGACCAAATTGAAAGATATTCACGGCAGATAATACTACCCAATGTAGGCGGAAAAGGCCAAGAGAAATTACTTAATGCCAAAGTCTTAATAATAGGTGCAGGTGGATTAGGGTCTCCTTGCGCATTATACTTAGCTTCTGCAGGAATTGGTAAGATCGGGATTGTAGATTCAGATAAGGTTGAACTTAATAACCTTCAAAGACAGATTCTCCATTCGAATTCAAACGTGGGAAAGACTAAGGTTGAATCCGCAAAGGAGAGAATGACTGGTATAAATCCCGATGTGGAAGTTATTACTTATAACCTCAGGCTTACTTCAGAAAACATATTGGATATTATTCGGAATTACGACATTATTGTTGACGGCTCGGATAACTTTCCAACGCGCTATTTGGTAAATGATGCCTGTGTCATATCTCGTAAGCCATTATCTCATGGAGGCATATTTAGATTTGACGGTCAGGCAATCACAATATTGCCGCATCAAAGCGCTTGTTATAGATGTTTATTTCCAGAACCACCACTACCTGGCCTTGTGCCAAGTTGCCAAGAAGCAGGCATATTGGGGGCAGTTGCTGGGATAATTGGCACAATCCAAGCAAATGAGGCACTAAAATATATCTTAGAAATAGGAAATCTTCTAGCAGGGAAGCTTTTAGTATTTAATGCTTTGGATTCTTCTTTTCGGCAGGTTAAGGTTCCCAAAGATCCAAAATGCCAAATTTGCGGAGAAAGCCCAACAGTTACAAAACTAATAGATTATGAGGAGTTTTGTAGTCTCAAGAAAATAAAGGAGGAGTAAGCTATGGCAAAGAAAATGGTACATTTAGTATTTCCCCAAAGGCTAATTAAGAAGCCTGTGATTTATACTATGGCAAAGAAGTATGAAGTAGTCCCGAATATCCGCAGGGCAAAGGTTACAGAAAAAATAGGAGAAGTAACTTTAGAGTTGAGTGGCACAAAGGAGAATTTGGAAAAGGGAAGAAGGTATTTGGAACGACAAGGCGTAAAGGTTGAGCCAGTAGTTGGAGACATTGTAGAGTAATTACTTGCAATCCATTTGACAATAGTATTTATATATGATATAAAAACCTCTATATTGAGAAAAAGAGGAGGTTTAGGATGGAATATGGATATAAAGAACCAGTTTATACTATCGGTATAGTCTCCAAGTCTTTAAAAGTTTGCCCAGCTACACTTGGGATCTGGGAGAGAAAAGGATTAATTAAACCCGCACGTTTAGGAAAAAATAGATTTTGCTACCAAGAAAGAGATGTGCGGGCTGCTTTTTAAAAACATCAAGATCGCCCCCGCCATCGGCGGGGCGTTACCACAAAAAAATTTCTTTTTTTCTTTTTGCCCCCTTTAATTTTTTGTTTTCAGAAACAGAAAAGAAACTACAATGTCAAAAGAATCAAAAACTTATAAAAATATGCCAAAAAAAGTCTACATTCGAACTTTCGGATGGCCTTATGCTTCGGCTTTACAATATACTTTATTTGTTCTTTAAGATTCAATGAACTTTAGGCACCGCCTGCTTAGGCAGGCTCCCGGTGTGGTGTTTGCACCGTTCAGCTTCGCTGTCGCTCAGCTTCACTCCACGCTCGCTTGGACGCTCGCTAAAGTGGTAATGCAATAGTCCGATTCGGCTTTGTGTTGGACGCATTTTGGGTGGCGGCAAAATGCGCCCAACACCCTGCGTCCTCAACCTCGCAATGTAGTATTTTACACTGTATTCTCGTGTGTCTGCTGGGTAAGTCAAATGGTCCTGAAAATCGTTGACAAAGTAAATAAACTTGATATAATAAAGTTAAAATTAGATATTTGTTCCGTGTTTGAAGGGGGGAAATCCCGGACGTTAAAAAAGTAAAACCTTCGTTGGTAAAGTTATGACCGGCGGAGGATTTTTTATTTTTGGAGAAATAATGAAAGAAGCTGTTAACTGGCATGAATCAGCAGAGATTTACTGTAAGGCAGAAATGTACGAGGATGCCGTTGCTTGTTATGATCGCGCCATAGAACTAAATCCATCAGATGACGTGGCGTGGTTTCGTAAGGGATATGCTTTTTTCTTCTTGATAAGAATACTGAAGAGTTAAAGTGCTATAATAAAGCCCTGGAGATTAATCCAAAAAATATTGATGCCCTAGAAAATAAAGGGGCGTGTTTATTAAGGATGAGTAGAGAACAAGAATCAATGGAGTGTTTTGAGGAAGCGCTTAAAATAGCGCAACGCAATGTCTGCATATGGTTTAACAGGGGCATGGCGTTAAAAAAGAAAGGCAGATATTGGGACGCATTACTTTCTTTTGATAAAGGACTTGAGCTTTGTCCAAATGATAAAGATGCCCTGCGATGCGTGGATGACATTATGAAGAGGCTAATTAAACCAGAGAGGTTAACATGAGCAAGGAAGAGAAGTGGAAGTTTAAGCGGACAATGAATGAAGAATTGAAGAAAAAGTTGATAGAGGAGCCTTTATATAAACAATTGTTGCCGGATATTAAGGATAATGGCGAAGTTTTTCCGGCAATACGAAATGAAGTAATAGATTTTTATCATTATGGTGGCAGATTATTCTCATATGACAAAGAAGGATTTAAAACGCACGTTAAGTATGCTTCGGCATATAAAGAATATCCCGAAGCGTATATTACCGAGCTAATGCTTGGGAATCTGAAACAAATACAAAGTTTTACCGACGGCTATGAAAGGATAAAAGAAAATTGTTCTTTATATTCAGGAGTTGAAGCTCAAGGAGTTTCTAAAATATATGAAAATCATTCGTTCGCGAGTTCAAAAACGAAAAATTCGAGCGTTGTGGTTTTGGATATCGAAGTTTCATTTGAGGCGATAGAAGAAGATAGGTTGCAGGATAGAATCGATATACTCTTATTTGAAAAAGAAAAGAATAGATTAATCTTCTGTGAGGTAAAACACTTTTCAAACAGCGAGATATGGGCAGAAAAGGTTGAGAACATAAAAGTAGTGGAACAGATAAGAAGATATACTGACCAAATCAAAGATAAAGAGGGCCAAATCATCGCGGCATATAACAATTATACGAAGATAGTTAATGATTTATTCCAGATATCCTTACCTGAACCGGAGAAGATATGCCCTACAGTTCCTTTGATAATATTTGGATTTGACCGCGATCAGTTGAAAGGAAGGTTTAAGGATTTATTTAAAGAAAAAATCGAGAGAGCCATTACTTATTATCCAATAGGTAGTGTGTCGTCGATAAAATTGGAGAATTTGATTAAGCAATGCAAATAATCATCCATCGTGGTACTCATGAGATTGGCGGAAGTTGTGTTGAGTTAAAGACAGTCAATAATAGAATCCTAGTCGATTTTGGCATACCTTTGGTTTCTCGTGACCATCAGCCGTTCGAAGTAAAACAGCTTAAAGGTAAGTCCCTTCAAGAGCTTAAAGAGCAGAAGATCCTTCCCGATATAAAAGGGCTTTTTAAGGATGAGAAAAAAGGCATTGATGGAATCTTGATTTCTCATTCCCACCTTGATCATTACGGCTTCCTTCAGTACGTAAATCCAGAGATACCGATTTATTTAAGTAAGGGCGCCGAGCTTCTTATTGAAGTTTCAAATATTTTTGTTCCCACCAAAGTTGGCAAGCTAAATACAAAGGTGATTAGTAATAAAAAGCAGTTGAACATAGGCGATTTTAATGTTACGCCTTTTCTGGTTGACCATTCTGCCTTTGATGCGCTTGCATTCCTAATTGAGACAGAAGGCAAGAGGCTATTTTATTCAGGAGATTTCAGGGCCCATGGGAGAAAAGCAATATTATTTAATCAAATAGTCAAGAGACCACCTCAAAATATAGACTGTCTGCTTATGGAGGGTTCGGCTCTTGGCAGAGAGGATGCCCAGTATAAAACTGAGGAAGACGTTGAAAGGCGGCTAGAAGAAATTATATCAGAGAGAAGAAATATAACCTTTCTATTTGCCTCATCGCAAAATATTGACCGGATAGTGTCGGCGTATAGGGCGTGCCTCAAAACAGATTCAACCTTTGTTATTGATATTTATACCGCCTTTATTCTGGATAAACTCAAGCAAGTCTCTGGGAAAATTCCTCAGTTTAATTGGAAAAATGTGAGAGTTAAATTTCTCGATGCACACGCGAAGGCGCTTGCTCAGGCAGGCCATAAAAACCTGCTCTATGCTTACAACAAAAGAAAGATTGAAATGCCTGAAATTAGCAAAAATAAAAATAGGATTCTTATGCTCGCACGCGATAATTCTGTTTTCCCTTTGATACTAAAAAAGATCATTGATGTAGCAGGTGCCACAATAGCTTATTCTATGTGGGATGGATATCTTTCCATAGGATTTAGGGCGTTTTGTAAAAGCAAGAGACTGACTCTGGAATATATTCATACAAGCGGGCATGCCAAGCCAGAGGATCTAAAAGCCTTTACATCAGCAATGAAGCCAAGAATACTAATTCCGATTCATACTTTTGACCCGAACAGTTATCCTAATCTTTTCAAAAATGTCAGGATTCTAACCGATGGAGAGGTTTTAAATATATAAATCGCATTTCTATAATACATGCTGCTTGACCAGCATAAATGAGGAAAACGGTGAAATTTTAGTTTGACATTGTTATATAAAAGTATTACAATTGTAATACGAAAGGATTACAAGAGATGGATATAACAAACGTTTTCAAATCTAAAACACGAAAGGCGCTGTTTAGGCTATTTTACACAAATCCACAGAGCGAATATTACCTGAGAGAGCTTGAGCGTATTCTCGATATCCCTGTAAGTATGATTCGCAAGGAATTGCTTCATCTGGAAGAAGCTGGCATTTTTGCCTCATCCAGAAAAGGGAATCTCGTTTATTTCTTTCTCAACAAGTCTTATCCGCTATTTGAAGAGATGAAAAGCATGGTGTTTAAAACAATCGGCATAAAAGGGTTGTTAAAAGATATCCTTGAAAAGATAAAAGGTGTTGAAGCAGCTTTTATTTATGGTTCGTTCGCCAAAAATGAAGAGAACGCTAAAAGCGACATTGATTTGTTTATAATAGGCAAAGTAGACGAAGATAAATTAGTAACAGGAATAGGAAAATTAGAAAAAGTTCTAAAAAGAGAAATAAATTATAGCTTATATTCGAAGAGAGATTTTATAAAGAAGAAGAGAGAAAAGGATCCCTTCATATCAGACCTTTTAGAGGATTCGAAAATATTTTTAGTAGGAGATAAAAATGACTTTTGAAAAATTTATTGAAGAATACCTAAATAAAGGGCTATTAAAGAGACAGAAATGCAATTACCGTGCAGTCGAAAAGCTTATTTCGCGTTCATTTAAAGATTTAAAAACATCAAAAGCTAATTTGGATATCGATGAAGGTATTGCTTATACAGTCGCATATTTAGCAATGTTGCATGCGGGAAGAGCATTTATGCTCCTAAAAGGTTTTCGTCCTACAGACGGCTATCAGCACAAAACCGTTGTGGAATTTATGTCGCATTTCTTAGGAAAAGAATTTGAAATCATCGTAGCTCGTTTTGACGAGATGAGGAAGAAGCGCAACATATTTACATACGATGTTGATATATCTATTTCAAAGACAGAAGCCAGCAATGCCTTGAATATGGCTGAAAAGTTTGTTGATTTAATTAAAGAGATTATCAAAAAAGATTCTCCTCCGGCTCAATTTAAATTTTGAGGGAGGGTCCCATATATGTTAAACTTTAAAAATTCTTCTAAACGGCGGTTCAGGCGGCGGCCGCAATAAAAAAGGAAAACGGATTTAGTTTTTGCGAGGTTGAGGACGCAGGGTGTTGGGCGCATTTTGCCGCCACCCAAAATGCGTCCAACACAAAGCCGAATCGGACTATTGCATTACCACTTTAGCGAGCGTCCAAGCGAGCGTGGAGTGAAGCTGAGCGACAGCGAAGCTGAACGGTGCAAACACCACACCGGGAGCCTGCCTAAGCAGGCGGTGCCTAAAGTTCATTGAATCTTAAAGAACAAATAAAGTATATTGTAAAGCCGAAGCATAAGGCCAGCCGAAAGTCCGGATAAAGACTTTGGAGGCAAAAAATTTGTAACTCTTTTTAGGTTCTTGGTTTGGCATTTTTGTTTTTCCTCAAAAAATAAAAAATTAAAGGGGGCAAAAAATTCAAAAGAAAAGAGCTTTTTGTGGGCGATTTTGATGTTTTTGCCCCGCCTGCGGCGGGACTGCATCAGCTCCCTAGCCGCTGCTAAAAAGCAGCCGGAAAGGAAATTCCCCACCCAAAACGGGCGTGCGCATATTTCCCAGCCCTCTTCAAAATTTCACTCTTCAAAATTTAGCTTGACATATATCAGCGTTGGTGATAATATTATCACCACAAGTGATAATGGAGGTTGAACATGAAAGATAAAATAATAAGGCTATTCTATGATGATGTATATGCCCAGTTTACAATAAATGAGTTAGCAACGAAAACAAATATTTCTTATAGTTATGTATACAGGCAGGTCGAAGAATTAAAAGAGAAGGATATTATAATTGTCGACCAGCGTTCGAACCGCAAGTATTGCAGGCCTAACTACAAGAATCCAGAAGTCAAAACGAGTTTTGTTAAAATATCGAATCAGATAGCCGAAGATTTTTTAAAGAAGAGGGATAAAATTTTCTTCGTAGTTGAAAAGCTTCTTTCGGTATTGCCTAAGAAAACAGATTTTAACTTACTTTCTGTTGTTCTATTTGGATCTTTGGCTAAAGGGACCGACTTTAAAAAAAGCGATATCGATCTTTTTATCCTTATCCCTTCAAAAAAGAAATATGATGAAATTATTGATATGGAATGTGTCGCCTTGTCAAAAGGTTTTGGTGTCGAAATAAACCCTTTGGTTTCTGAGCCAACAAATTTATTAACAATGTTAAAAGATAAGGAGCATAATGTAGCCAAGGAGATCTTAAAAAATAAAGTAATATTGTTTGGTGCAGAGAAATTTTGGGAACTAATATTGGAGGTAATAAAATGAGTGATTTGAAGAAAGAAATGCTAAAAATAAAAGTAAAAGGTTATTTTGATAATGGCGATTTAAAAGTAGACCCCACAATTACAGCGCTGGTAAAATATCATGTTGATAAAGCAAGGCATAATATCGAGACAGGTTCTTTACTTATGGAGGTTTCGGAAGATAACGAGAGCAAGAAAAGACTAAAAGTAAGTGCCGATTATATTGGATATGATTGGACTATAAGCTGTGGATATTATGCAATGTTTCATGCGGCAACAGCTGCGTTGGCCGCAATAGGGATAAAAGCCCAAAGCCATGAAAGCCTTATTGAGGGTTTAGAATATCATTTTGTTTTCAAAGAAAAGACCATAGAATCAGAGGACATCGAGAAGATAAAATCTGCAAAAAAGCTTGATGAGAAATATGTTAATAGAATGTGGGCCACGAAATCCAAAAGAAATACAGCACAGTATAAGGCAGATGCAGTTATTGCGCAAAAAGATGCTGAAAAGGTTTATAAAAATGCGATAGATTTTGTTGATACGATAGAAAGTTTAATAAAGGGATTAAAATAAGTCTATTGTGCGCTAATAATATTGTGGATATTAAAAATGAATGAAAAGCTAAGAATAGCAATTTATACACGAGTATCTACTGAAGACCAAGCCAAAGAAGGTTATTCTTTAGAAGTACAAAAAGAATACCTTGAATCCTTTGCTAATCGTGAAGGATATGAAGTTTTCAAGGTGTATTGCGATGATGGCATAAGTGCATATTCCACGCGTCGCCCGGCTTTACAACAGTTGCTTGCTGATGCGAAGGCAAAGAGGTTTGAGCTTGTGTTGGTCCATAAGATCGATCGCTTTAGTCGCAACCTTAAAGACTTGCTTATGCTGGTGGATGAGCTATCTTCCTATGGCGTTGGCTTCAAATCTGCAACAGAACCTTTTGACACAACGACATCAGCAGGGACACTGATGTTTCAGCAGCTTGGCTCGTTTGCCGAGTTTGAAAGAAACCGGATTGCTGAAAGGGTATTCCCTGGCATGATGAAAGGCGTTCAACAAGGCAACTGGCAAGGCGCACGATTTGCGCCATTCGGCTATGCTTATAACAAAACCAAGAAGCTATTAGAGGTTGAAGAAAGAGAAACGAATATCGTTAAGCTGATATATACGATGTATATTTCCGGCAAGAGCACACACGACATAGCAGCATACCTTGATAGGAAAGGATACAAGACAAGGACAGGCAAACAATTTTACAACAAGTTTGTTTGTGACATACTTAAGAATCAGATTTACACCGGTAAGATTGTTTGGAATAAAAAACACTATGACAAGAATCAGAAAACCAAAAAACATTACAAATATATCAGAAATGATCCTTCTAAAGTTCTTGTTGCACAGGGAAGGCATAAGCCTATCATAGATGGAGAAGATTTTGTAGAAGTTCAGAAGCTGCTGGCGAACAAGACACGAACATGGCGACCGAGAACAAAAAGTCAAGAGTATCTTTTGACAGGTCTTATCGCTTGTGCTAAGTGCAATCATAGGTATACAGGTGTATCGTCCATATCAAACCATCGCTTGAATAGGAAGAAACGTTAGTATAGGTGTTCAGGTCCTTATTCAAGCCATATAAATTGTACCAACAGGGCAGTGAAGGCAGAGGATATAGAGCCGGAGGCCACAAAAATAGTTGCTCAGTTGGTCCAAAACGAACGCCTAAAACAGAGCCGATGGACGACAGGGACTGGTCTTGAGATTGCTTCGGTGTTGACATCAGGGATGTCAACACCTCGCAATGACGTGGGTTTGTTCAAAGATAAGCTGAAAATTAACCAAGAAAAACAGTCAAGACTTACAGACGCTTATCTGGAAAATTTGCTTGGCGAAGATGTCTATCGCGAGAAAAATTCAAGCCTCAGAAACGAAGAAAAAAACTTGAAAAAACTCTTTGCAGGATATGAACTTAGAGAAATTGAACGAGAACACTCAGAGGGCTATATTAACAGAGTAAAAGACTTTCTTGATGGGTACGATGACAGCAAAGAAAAAATAGACTTTGCTGATAAGAAACAGCTCGCCGGGCTGCTTTTTAAAAACATCAAGATCGCCCCCGCCATCGGCGGGGCGTTACCACAAAAAAATTTCTTTTTTTCTTTTTGCCCACTTTAATTTTTTGTTTTCAGAAACAGAAAAGAAACTACAATGTCAAAAGAATCAAAAACTTATAAAAATATGCCAAAAAAAATCTTTATCCGTACCTTCGGATGTCAGATGAATAAAAGGGATAGTCAGATGATTTTGTCCTGTCTTCTGACAGATGGATTTGTTGTGTCTGATGGTATTGAGGATGCTGATGTTGTCCTATTTAATACCTGTTCCGTAAGAGAGCATGCTCAAAACAGGGCGATAGAGTATGCAAAAGATGTAATATCAAAGAAACCAGGGGCGGTTGTTGGGCTTGTAGGATGTTCTGTGCAGTTGCTCAGGGAGGAAGTTTTTGAAAAAATACCCGGACTTTCTTTCGCATGTGGACCTGATGATACAGGTTTAATGGGCAATATTATTCAGAGAGTAATAAACGGAGAGAAAAATATACTTGAGGTTGGAAGGAATTATCCTGATAATACAAGTATATCTGTAAACAGCAAAGTATCGGCATTTGTAAATATTGCAAAGGGGTGCGAAAATTTTTGTTCATATTGTGTTGTTCCTTATGCAAGAGGAAAATTAAAAAACCGTCCGGTGCAAGAGATTGTCCGGGAAATAAAAGATTTGACAAATAAAGGAGTAAAGGAGGTTACACTCTTAGGACAGAATGTGTCTGCATATAAATATCAAGAATGTGATTTCACTGAACTTTTGAAAATCATAAATAAAGAAACTGATATAAAAAGGATAAGGTTTTTGACAAGCCATCCAAGGGATGTGGATGAAAAACTTCTTAAAACAATTGCTGAACTTCCCAATGTGTGCGAACATATCCATCTTCCCTTACAGTCCGGTTCAGACAGGATATTAACGCTTATGAACAGAGGATATACAAGGGAATATTATCTTAAACTGATAGAAAAATGTAAGTCTATAATTCCGCAGTGCTCTATAACAACGGATATAATTGTAGGCTTTCCATCGGAAAAAGATACAGATTTCAAAGATACGATTTCTGTTTTAAAGCAAATAAGGTTTGACGGTGCATTTGTGTATAAATATTCTACGAGGAAAGGAACATCTGCCTATAATCTTTCCGATGATGTAAGTATAAACGATAAAAAGTCAAGGCACAGGGTAGCACTTGACCTTGTTTCTTCTATAGCAAAATATAATTTAAGAAGATTGATAGGCACAGAACAGGAAGTCCTTGTTGAAAAAATTGTCAAAAAATCTATAGACGCTAACATATGGGCAAAAGGACATACAAGAAAGAACAGAAATATTGTTTTCCCTGTTGATAGGTTTACCCCACTGGATAGCTTGCCATATCCAACGAGGTTTATACCGGGGCAGATTTTCAATGTTCTTGTCAAAGATGTTCACAATTGCACACTGGTTGGGTATTGTCTTTAGAGGCGCCTCCAATTGAGTGTCCTTACGAACACGAGAGGGAGCCCATACGGTGGGCCTTGCCAAATTATATGAGAAGGATTATATGCCAATAAAATTCGGGACAAGTGGCTGGAGGGCAATTATTGCCGATGAGTTTACAAAGGAAAATGTCGCAAAAGTTGCAACAGGGATTGCAGGGTATCTGCACTCAAATGGTCTTGCAAAAAAAGGTGTGGTAATAGGATATGATACAAGATTTCTTTCTGGTGAATTTGCAAAAACAGTCGCAGATGTTTTATCAAAAACAGGTATCAGTGTTCTTCTCTCATCAAGAGATGTTCCCACCCCTGTTATTGCGTTTTATATAGTAAGGGAAAAATGTGCAGGAGGAGTGAATATTACTGCAAGTCATAATCCGGCATATTATAGCGGAATAAAGTTTTCATCTTCTTACGGAGGTCCTGCGCCTGTTGAGGTTACATCTGAGATTGAAACAAGAATCACACAACAAACATATATATCTGAATGTGCGACACCTTCTACTGTTAAACAGGTTGAAATGGGAAAAGCGTATATCAGGCATCTTCATACTGTTATAGATGTTTCTGCAATAAGAAAAGCACATTTAAAAATCGGTGTGGACTGCCTTTACGGGACAGCCAGGGGGTATCTTGATAGATTTGTAGAAGGTTCAGGTTGTAGGGCCACTGTTATTCACAGTTATCCGGACCCGATGTTTGGAGGAAAACGACCAGAGCCTGATGCAGAAAGTCTGTTTGAACTTTGTTCAATTGTTAAAAATAAAAAACTTATTGCAGGACTTGCCACAGATGGGGATGCCGACAGGTTTGGTATAGTTGATAGAGACGGAACACTTCTGACCGCAAATCAGGTAATATGTCTTGTGCTTGAGCACCTTATTTTAACAAGGCTGCCTAAATGGAGAAAAAAAATAAAATGTGTGGCAAGGACACTTGCAACAACACATATGATAGATGCAATTGCTCAATATAACGGACTTTGTGTTTATGAGACACCCGTGGGTTTTAAGTATATCGGTGAAAGACTAAAACAAGGAGATTGTATTTTAGGGGGTGAGGAGTCGGGAGGACTTTCAATATATAAACACCTGCCTGAAAAAGACGGGATTCTTGCCAATCTTCTGATACTTGAGATGATTGCCATAAAAAGAAAAAGCCCAAAACAGATACTTCAGAAACTGTATAAAAAATATGGGACATTTCTTACAAAAAGGGTTGATATTTATTTGAACCCGTCCTATAGTTTTAAGGTTCTGGAAAAACTTTCAGGATCTGATGTAAGAGAATTTGCAGGTAAAAAGGTAATAAAAATAAACAGGATAGACGGTGTAAAGATTTTGCTCGAAGATAATTCCTGGGCAATGTTCAGAGTATCGGGGACAGAGCCTGTTGTGAGGTGTTATTATGAGGCGGATTCAAAATCGGGCCTTCAAAAATTAGAACAATCCGGAAGGCTCTTTATAGGGGGGAATAATGAATAAAATGTATGTATGTTTAATAATGTGTATCTTTATCCTTTGTGGTTGCGGGATGGAGGGTTTGCAATTTTTTAATAAATCATCAACAGAAGAAAAGGTGTTGTCAGCAGATAAGGATTTTAAGGACGTGCTTGATAAAAAGAAAGATGTTGATGAAAGAGTAAGATATAGAAGAGAAGAATATCAAAACGAAAAAAGAAAATTGCAAGATAAAATAAAGGATATTCAGGCACAAATAGTGATGGAGAAAAAACAGGCTGATATGGATATAAAAAGTATAAAAGCAGAAATTGACCCTTACAGGCAGAAAATAAATGAACAAATAAAAGATGCAGTGGCACAGACCAAATATGTGAGGGACAATATAAAAAGACATAAACAGGCAATAGAAGCACTGGAAAGACTGAATGGAAAATCTGATATTAAATCTGAAAAATGGGGTGAGGAATTGTTGAATTTAAGGAAAAGTCTCTCATCTGAGGAGATGACACTTTCACAATTAAATGAAAAGATTAACCTGTTGAAAATGAAAAGGGGGTTGTTGAGGCGGTAACCCATACCTTATTTGCGAGGTTGAGCAGGGGGTTGGGTTACAAAGAATTGTATGAAAAAATATGTTTTCGGAGTTGACATAGGTGGCACAAAAACAGATGTTGGACTTATAACACTGAACGGTTCAGTAGTTGAAAAAATAAGGTGGAACACCTTTAAAGTAGGGGGATGGAAGGCTAATATTACAAATATAATAGATGTAATAAATAATTTGCATAAAAAACATATTAAAAAAAAGGACAGGATAATGGGTATAGGTATAGGAGCGCCCGGTCCTATGGATTTTGAAAAGGGGATGATACTTTCTCCACCCAATATGTTCGGATGGGATTATGTTCCTTTTGTTGACTGTTTAAAGAAAAAAATTAAACTCCCTACAATTATGGACAATGATGCAAATGCAGCCGGACTTGGTGAAAATATATTTGGTGCAGGAATTGGGGCAAACAGCCTTTTTTATTTTACAGTAAGTACCGGGATAGGTGGTGGACTTATAATAGATAAAAAGATTCATCATGGCTTTACCTTTGATGCGGCAGAAATAGGTCACATGACGGTTAACCTCGAAGGGCCTGTGTGCAATTGCGGGAAGGTTGGATGCCTTGAGATGTACTCAAGCGGAACATCTATTGCAAGATTTGCGCGCCAGATGGTACGACCCACTTTTCGTAGGCGCCTCGATTCTAAGATATTAAAGATTGCAGGCATACGGGAAAACATCAGTACAAAAGTTGTTGCAGAAGCTGCAATGTTAGGTGACAAGACGGCAAGGTATGTTATTGAGCAGGCCGCATACTATTTAGGGTTTGCAACATCAGCAGTTATACAGATTGTCAATCCGGAGGTTGTGGTTTTTGGAGGAAGCGTTATGAAGATGGGTGCGCTTTTTTTAAAACCCCTGAAAGATAGCGTTAAAAAATTCACATGGAAAAGGCCATTTGAATCCTGCAAGATTTTAAGGGCAAAATTAGGTGATGACACAGGTGTTCTCGGAGCGGCAAGTTTAGTTATAAGCAAAACACCTAGGTAAGTAGACTACTGCCTGTAGGGCGCCACCAAGGTATAAACAATTTCCAATTTTCACATCACAAATAAATTCAAAACATAATCCACGCCCCATCTGAAGGATACCCTGGTGCCCGGGGTTCCAGTCGCCAGTCCCCCACCTTGACTCCTACTTCCTACCTACTATCTACTGCCTACTACCTACTACCTCCTGCCTCTTATGCCTGTCACCTTGTCATCTGTTTTCTTTATCTTCTTTTCAAAAAATTATAATACCCGCTTAATTTTATGCGGAACGATGGCCCTATCTTATTTCTTTCTGTTATTTTTATTCTTCGGACAGAAAATATATCAGCTCTTTTTCCTCTTACTTTTGTTGCACAGGCAAGCATATAACCTGCCTTTTTTACTTCATTTTTTATGTCTTCGTTAAATGCCCCAAAGGGATAGCAGAAAAAATCTATTTTTGTGTCTAATATACTTTCTAAATCTGACTTTGAGGTTTTGACCTGATATTTTACCTCTTGAGCTGTTAAGTCTGTAAGTGCCATATGATGGACAGTATGGCTTCCTATTATTACAAGTCCGCTTTCATGGAGCTCTTTTAATTTTTCTTTCCCTATATAACTTATATTATTAATAAAACCAGATATAACAAAGATTGTTATAGGGGCTTTGTGTTGTAATATTACAGGGTATGCATAATCTGCAATACTCTTACATCCATCATCAAATGTTATGACAACAGATTTTCTCGGTATATTTCTGGCAGGGATATTTTTTGTATACTCTATATAATCATAAAGGCTCCATATTTTGTAATTGTTTTGCTTTAAGTGTTTAATCTGTTTTTCAAATGTTTCAGCAGACACCGTTAAACCGTCAGCAGGCTCTCCTATTCTATGATACACAAGCACAGGAACAACATACTGATTGGGCAAATAAAAGAAAAGTATCAATATAGAAAAAATAAGAATTATTACTGAAATAATTATTTTATTTTTCATAAGAATATTTTTCTCCTCGTTTTAGATGACAGGGTGAAAAACTCATCAGACCCTAAAATCGATGTCCTCTTTCAAAAATCTAAGCAATCAGAGATTGTGAAGGGTTTTTCAACAACCTCATTATACTAAATGAGCGAGGTTTTTAATATATGTCTGTTTCCATTCCCCTTAAAAAAATTAAAAAATAAGTGCTTGACCCTGTTAGAAACGACAATAATATTTTCTAACAGTGGTGAAAAAGTTAAGATACATATACGACGTTGAAGGTTAGGTTTTTTTTCTGATTTTTTTTGGTTTAATTTTAGGTAATTGAATAATCAACTGATTGAAAACTCCGTCCTACTTTGGTGAGATCTCGTCTCTATGAGGTGAACCATCATGTGAATTAAGCAAAATGAAGTATTTTATTGAAAGTACTAACCCTGATGCATATATGTATGACTTATACAACTATTTGACAATATTATCTTTTCGTGGTAGAATTTCATGTGGAAGACGAGAAAATATCAGAAAATGAAAGTGAAATCGGAATATGTTTACCTTGATGTGTGCGCGTTAGGTAGACCTTTTGATGAACAAAATTATTTGAGAATCCACATGGAAACAGAAGCTGCTAATTTGATACAATCAAAAGTGAGGGAAAGTATTTATAGATTGTTAGTCTTGCTGGTTCATTTCCAAGAAATAGAAGCTATTCCGGATATCACTAAGTGTCTGTTTCATAAGAGATAAATACATGGTGTGGCAACCCTGTTGTTTTTTGTCAAAAGGAGGGTTTAAAGTGAAAGAAAAATATATGGATGAAAAAGTTGTAATAAAGAAATCTGTTAAAGTACTCATAGAAAAAATGGGTCCGGTGGGGCGTAAATTCAGTAAACCCCATATTACTTTTTCAAAAGACCATTTTATTTTAACTCTTCTTTCTTAAACTGTCAAACAATTTTCCTTGCCTTTTTAACTGCCTGCTAACAGAATAGATTTTAGTCTTTTCTTTAATAAATAATTCTAAAAACTTACATTGCTTTTTCTTTTATGATAATTTATTGTAAGATGAAAAATATATATCATGGTCGGCAATTTACTGAAAGAGAAAATAAAAGAAATAAAAAAGATTATAAAGAAGAACTTTCATCTTTCTCAAACCAAACTCTCTTAAATAATTTGTGAAAAGATAAATTGGCCTGGTCAAAATGCTCAATTAAAACAGCATGCATTAAAAAAGGCTCTTCTTGCAAATAGAGAAAGAAAGAATAATTAAACTCCCCTCCCTCTTTTTTTGATTTTCCCCTGGGTAAAGATAAAGAATTTAGCCTCTAATATGTAAGGATGCTTTGAAGATACTAAAGAAAAAGAAGTAAAAGATGCAACTGGTTTACAAGGAAAGTTTAAGAGAAAAAATCAAAAACTTAGAAAAGAAAATAGAATTCTAAAAATAAAAATAGAAAGTATAGAAAAACAAAGCTACAAGAAAGATGCCTGTTCTTACTTAAGATAGTAAACCTGTCTAAAAAGTAAAAGCAGAAAGGAGAGAACAAGAAGCTCAGGATAGTTACCAAGTATTATAGACAAAAGACTCCTGAAAACTTACCAAAAGTAGAAAAGTTCTGTAAATTACCCAAAGAAGAAAGATATTGTAAAAGATGTAGATTGTCTTTAGAAGAATTATCTACTGCAGAAGATTCCTATAAGATAGTGGTAAGAAAGACCTATTTTCTTAAGAAGAAAGCAGAGCAGGAAATATAAGAAAACCTGTTCTTGTCTAAATCCTATTATAACTTCTTCTTTTCTCCAAAGATTATACATAGAAGGGTAAATTTGATGTAAGCTTTTGGGTTAAGGTAATTCTGAATAAGTATCTTTTCAGTCTTTTTTTACAAAGGCAGGTCTTCCAGGTGAAACTTTCAGACCTGGATATTTTTATAAGAAAAGATTTTATCAAGATACAGGATAAATATCCAGAAGACACTATGTTCTTACTTATTGGGTACAGGAATGAATAAATAATATTGCCAATCTCTATCTTATCAATGAAAAACATCTGGCACAGCTAAATAATCCTGATAAGTTTTCTATCTATCAGGAGCAGTTGGTAGAGAAATTGGAAAAGACAAAAGAACGTAGCCGGCAAAAATATGAACATCCAGAGCAGATTAAAGCAATAGAAAGTCTTAAAGAACATTGGAAAAGATTAACTATCTTTGTAAAGCATCTTTTGTACCTATAGATAATAATCTGGCAGAAAGGTGTTTTAAGATGTCAGTTCTTGGCAGGAAAAATTACTACAGTAATTACTCTAAGATAGGGGAAGAAATAAAAGCTGTTTTTTTACAATGACCCAGAGCTATCTTTTAATGGATCAGACTCTTGCAGCTGTTTAGAATACTACTTTGAAGAATATGCTAAGGAAATGGTCTTTCTAAAGACTTGAGAAGATTCTTACTGCAGGCTATTTAAGGAAAAGAGACCACCACACCTGAAATTACAACTATTGTCTGGGACAATGGGTAAGCCTGAACAACAGGCACCTGAGTAGCTTCTTCGGGGGCAATGTGCTACTTATAATTACAATTATCCTGTCCTATTATCTATCATCTGTAATGTGAAGTTTTTTGGAAAATTCACAACAGGTCAGGGGTATACTTTTGTCTTTTTCCACTTAATGACAGACTTCTGTTTTAGAAAAGCGATGAATAAGAAATTGGCTTGTGAGATTCAGGGGGCAAATAGATAAGGTTGATGGGGTTCAGTGAACTTTCTCGTAGAATATATTGAAAAGGAACTTGCTAAAATCCGTAGTCCAGTGTTACCTATGTGGTCAGCCAGCACACATCCTCGCCTTTACTCCCTTAATCTTTGCCATCTCCTCTCCTCTTACGCACCTGTTAAATAAGAAACCATCTTATGGTAATATTCTACTGCTCTTTCTTCTTCCCAGCAGGTCCCCGTGAATATAATTCTTTTGTTTTTTACTTCTTTCAGTTTCTCTAAATCCTGCCAGGAACGCCGGATAATCTGTTCTTTTGTGTTACTGGCTCGTTCATTAAAATTCATGTACGCGTCATCCACATATCCGGAAACAAAGACGATTTTGGCGTTGGTTTTCTCCGCCATCTTGTTGATGGGAAACTCGTGGAAATCCACACCCATAAGTCCCTTCGTCCCTAAAAGGTTCCCGGCCTGGTGGGTGTAATCGCCGCAGGAGTGGAGGAATACACCGCCGAACTCACGGGCAATCATCTCGTTGTAAGGTACCACAAACTCCGCATATATCTTGGGTGAGATTACCGCTAAATAATCGTCACTCATATAAATTCCGTAGGGAAGCCAGTTGCTGTGGCTATAGCAGAAGAGATTGGTTACCTTCTCTTCAAAAGTGCGTACCATCCTGATTATGGTTTCGGCAACCATCTTCATCAGGAGGTGGACCTCTTGAGGATGGGTGTAAACCGCTTCAAACAACCGGGTATCCTGCATCACAATACCTGCGGTGTCCACCGGACCCTGAATATCGGGAAGGGATATCGGAAAGCCAGAACCGACCTTATTCCGGAAGTAAAGCGCCTTCTCTAACGCTAAGTTGAATATCTCGGCTTTCTTTATTTCCGGCTTCAGATGAATAATATCTTTCGGGTCATCAATGATATGTTCGGTCCAGGGCATGTTATCATCAAGAAATCTGGTTGGACAACCAAAGGCTGAGGCGATAGTACCAACTCCCGCGATGGGAGATAAAGAAAAGAGGGCGTCGTCCTTAAATTTAGCGGACAACTTCTGTTGGAATCCCTTAATCTGCTCTTCTAAATGAAACTGATGGTCTTTCATCGCTCGGGCTGCGTTCCGGCCACCCTCTGCCTGTTTTTCTAAAGAGAAGCCTTCATACTTACCGATGTTGAAGAAGAACGGTAGACGGTCCAACGGTTTTCTCTCGTAAAGGCTGGTAATTCTTTTCTTTATCTCAAATATCTCCTCTTTTGCCTTATTTGGTATCTCCATAATCTTTTGATATTATAACTCAAAGTGAATACAGGGGACAAACTGGATTCCCGCTTACTGCATGCGGGAATGACAAAAAAAGGGACTTGCCCCTGTATGCCTTAGGCAGTGGTAGTGGTAATTTCGCGAAGTCCGTCGCCGAAAAGGTTATAAGTCAGAACCGTTACAAAAATAAGAAGACCGGGGATAGTGTAAATTCAGTAAACCCCATATTACTTTTTCAAAAGACCACTTTATTTTAACTCTTCTTTCTTAAACTGTCAAACAATTTTCTTTGCCTTTTTACCTGCCTGCTAACAGAATAGATTTTAGTCTTTTCTTTAATTGTTTTACAACGCTACGTTAGTTGAATATTATATTTCTCAATTAAGTACTCTTTGGGAGACCTATATCCCAAAGTTTTTAATTTTGCCTCCTTGTTATAATACTCTGTAAACTCTATCAATTTATTTTCTAAATCTAATGTATCAGAAAAAATATATTTTGTCAATACCCTTTGCTTAATTTTCTTATTTATTGCTTCTACCTGTCCATTTGTCCATGGGTGCTTAAATTTTATTGTTCTGTGCTGTATTTTATTATCCTTACATACTTTAACAAATGGATGCATCTTTTTAGTCTTTTTACTCTTTGGTAAGGCATTATAACAAAACTCTTGTCCGTTATCTGTTAAAATATAATTTATCTTATATGGATAAAATTTTAATACCTTCTCTAATAATATCTTGCTATTTTTCATATTTTTATTCTTTACTACTATCACATATGCTAACTTTGATACTCTGTCTATACAGGTGAAGATATAATGCCCGGGCACACAAAATCTTTGATTTTGGGTCGTGTTTATTTTAGGCGCATAGAGTGTATCTACATGCAAATACCCTATTGTGTATTTCTTGAACTTCTTAATTTTTCTCTCTTCTTTTATAAATTCTTCTGGTATTATCCCAAACCCATTCCTTGCTACACATCTATATACCTTCATAGGATATAAATTATGGATTTTATCTTTTAGGATACAATATATATCCTCACAAGATAATTTCTTTTGTTTGCGCTCAAATAATATTAGGTCTTCTTCCTCTTTAGTTAAGGTTATATTTAATTTGTGTGGACGAGATGTCCTATCCTGAATATCCTCTCTTTCCCTCCATCTTTTTGCTGTATGCCAACCTATATTGTATTTAGTTGCTAATGCATTTATACTTAATTTACTTTTCTTTATCTCATCCCTTATCTTTAAGGTAGTAGCATTCTTATGTAACCTTATTTCCATATATCCTCTTATATATATTATCGGTAATTATCTATTTTTATTTAGTTTAACCTATAGTTGTAAAACAATTTATGCGATACTTCTAATCTTGGTTAAAATATTTTAAGTTTATTTCAATGGGTAAAACTTTACCTATTGAATTGTATTCTAAAGAAAGTGTAAGTCAAAAAAGGGGGAAGTCTTTGTGTTATTCCCCAATTCAATTTGGAAATTCGGCTTTTAAAATTTTTCTTGCAAGCAGGAGCAAACCTCTATTTTCGTAGGGGTAATCTTACACGGGAATAATAGAAACATTTTTATTTGTCTTAATCTTTTTTTGTTATAATATTCAAAAGTCAACCCTGCATTAAAATAAGGAGATGATATGTCAATAAATGTTGATAAGAACAAGAGTATCGGTTGCCTCTTGTGTATAAAGGCTTGCTTGTCTGATGCAATTGGTGTTATAGATAAGATTACTGTTATCAATGAAAACCGCACGCTCTGCAATGCCTGTATAAAGGCTTGTAAGTTTAATGCTATTACAATTGTAAGAGATGAAAAATCCGTACAATATGGGTGTGTGTGGGTATTTGCAGAACAAAAACAAGGGAAGATTCAGACAGTGGTATATGAGCTTCTTGGGGAGGGAAGAGAACTTGCAGATAAACTTAATACAGAACTATGCAGTGTCCTTTTGGGTGAAAATATAACACAGCATGCAGCAGAACTTATATCAAAGGGTTCTAACAGGGTATATGTTGTAGATGACACTGTTTTAAGAGATTATTTAGATGAGGCATACAGTAATGTATTAACATATCTTATAAATAAATATAAACCTGAGATTGTTCTTACAGGCGCTACATTTATCGGAAGATCTCTTATACCAAGGGTTGCTGTTCAATTAAAAACCGGTCTTACAGCAGATTGCACAGGGCTTGATATTGATAAAGAAAAAAAATTATTGTTGCAGACAAAACCTGCATTCGGCGGTAATATTATGGCAACAATACTATGCCCTTATAAAAGACCACAGATGGCAACAGTAAGACACAAGGTAATGAAAGAGGCAACCCCAGACACTTCAAGAAAAGGAGAGGTAATAATTGAAAGTATTGAACCACGAATAATGTATTCAAGAGTGAAATTTTTTGATAGGTTTGACGAAACCATATCAACCGCAAATCTTTCAGAGGCAAATATAATCGTATCAGGTGGCAGAGGGCTTGGCAAGCAGGAAAACTTTAAGATGATTGAGGAACTTGCATCAGTATTAGGTGGTGCTGTCGGTGCATCAAGGGCGGCGGTGGATGCTGGTTGGATGCCGTATTCTCACCAGGTTGGGCAGACAGGTAGGACAGTATGTCCAAAATTATATATTGCGGTTGGAATATCAGGGGCAATACAACACCTTGCAGGTATGCAATCCTCAAGTGTAATCATTGCAATAAACAAAGACCCCAATGCACCTATATTTCAGTTTGCAACATATGGGATTGTAGGAGACTTAAATGAGATTGTCCCGGTCTTGATCTTAAACTTGAAAAAATTGTTTGGAAAGTAATTTTTTCTTGACACATCTTAAACAATGTTATATCATAGTTTTCACAATTCCTCTTCTTTTGCCCCTGTTCCAACTTGTCTCTTAAGGAACACGGGTCTTCGGTGTGGAATTATTTGACTTTTAACATAGGAAGAAAAATGCAAAAAGTTGATTACCCTGTTCTTGCTGGGCCAGAGGGCTACTTATCACCATCTGCGGCTTCTATGGGAGTGGTGCTTCCTGATGAAGGAGAGGCATTGGTGGAAGGTAGGATTGTGCCTGAAGAAGAGGCAATGGAAAAAATAGCGGAGAAATTACTTTCTGCAAAAAACCCTTTCTTTTTTCCAGGACCGCTCATTCTCTGGGCCTGGAATGAGAAAGCAGTAGAAAAAGCAAAAGCAGTAAAAGAAATGACAGAGGTGGTTCCTGCAAAGATAATTCCTATGCCTGATTACAGGCCAAAATATCCAACGATTAATCCCAGAGAAGAAATCAATCCCAACCATCCCAACCTTACCATATGGCATAATAAGATTGATGTTTGTGTCTTTATAGGCGTGCACTGTCATTACGCTAATCTTGCCTTAAAAATTGTCCGCGGTGGAACCAATTGTTATACTATAGCTTTGTGCGGAGAATACGGTCATGAAGATGCGATGATTACATTAAGGGATGTACATACTGAAAAGGTAAGACAACTAACAGAGGTGATAAAAAGAGCAAAAGCAGAAAGAAAAGGCAGGAGATGATAGAACAGAAAGTGATTGAGCAAAAAATAGTAGAGCCAGAGGAGATCTTTTTTAAAGCCAGAAGAGAGAAACAGTTTATTACAGGTAGTGAAGCAGTCCGGGAAGCAATTAAAAGAGCCAATGTAGATATGGCTGTTTCTTATCCAATTACCCCTCAGTCAGAGAGTATGCATTTAGTAGGGGATATTTATGCCCAAGGCTATCTTAAAGACTATTACCGGGGAGAAGATGAATTGGGTGTAATGTCAGCAGTTGCCGGTGCTTCTATGGGAGGGGTAAGAGTTTTTACCGCAACCGGAGGTCCAGGAACATTGCGCGCATTTGAGATGTTTCCTACCTGGGCCGGGGCAAGACTGCCTGTTGTCTGCGCTTTTTTTTGCCGGGGAGTAAACTCTCCTTTGACTATCCAGCCGGATACTATTGAAATAGGGTTTATGTTAGACACCGGGATGCTTATATTTCATGCAGAGACTGCCCAGGATCTTTTTGATATGATTCTTAAAAGTTTTATTATTGCTGAAAAGCCAGATGTCCATTTGCCCATCGGGGTATTTGCTGATGGTTTCTTTGTTACCCACACCAGAGAACTTGTAGAAGTACCTCCCGAGGATATTAAACTTCCTTCATATAACCCTTACATGTCTCCTGTTCCGGTAATGGATATGGAAACCCCACCGGTAAGACAGATGCGGGATCCTTTTGTGATGAAGTCAAATTTTATAAGTTATGCTGCTCATGCCTCCTGGCAGCAGGAAGTACGTGCTGCTGGTGAAAGGGCAAGAAAACATATAAAAAAATATTTAGGTGGTTTTCTTGAAACTGAAAACGAAGATGCCGATATCCTGATCGTGGCCTCCGGAACAGCGGCTTCCCAGGCAAAGGAGGCTATAATTAGAGCCGAAAAAGAGGGAATAAAAGTAGGATTGGCGAAATTGAAAGTACTCAGACCTTTTCCCGCAGAAGAGATTAGAAGATTGGTCAAAAACAAAAAAGCCATCATTGTTCCTGAATTTAATATCACTGGCTGGTTAGCAAGAGAGATTAAATCAGTTATTGAAGATAATTCCAGGGTGGTTGGTGCTCCGAGGGTGTTTGGCGGAATGACAATGCCTGTAGAACTGATATCTAATGAAATAAAAAAACAGCAGGAGGCCTTAAATGAGTGCAAATATAGTTAAAATCTCACCCGGATTTGAAGAGATAATGCCTGAGGATTATCGTAACCTGGTTAAAGATGGCCCATATGGCAGGGGATTGGATGTTGATAAATTAGGAACTTTTAAAGAGTTGATAGAAGAGCATCCTCTGTGTGCCGGTTGCGGATTGGCTCTTTCCCTGCGGTTAATTTTAGCATCCTTGCCCAACCCTGAGGATACAGTGATTGTGGGGACAACCGGTTGTAATAGTCTATCCTTTTCTCAGGTAGCCATCCACAATATCCACTCTCTCTTTGGCAACCAGAATGCGGTTGCTACAGGATTAAAGCGTGCTTTAAAGATACGGTTTCCTCAAAAAGCAAAAGATGTAGTGGTAATAGGCGGAGATGGCGGAATTGGCGATATTGGATTAGGCATGGTAATGCACTCCTGGTTCAGAAGAGAGAAGATTACTACCATAATGCTTGACAATGAGTCTTACTCCAATACTGGCGGCCAGGAAAGCGGTATGTCTTGTGAGGGAGCGGTGCTTAATATGGCTCCTACGGGGAAAAAATTCCCCAAGATTTCTCTGCCCGAGATTGCCCGCGATGCAGGCTGTGTCTATTCAGCAACGATAACTCCGGCCAGTCCCAAACGTTTAGGAAAGGTAGTCAAACAGGCAATTCTTATTGCCAGAGAACTAGGCCCAACATATGTTCAAATTTATTGTCCCTGCCCCACCAATTACAAATTTAAGCCTCAAGAATCCTTAAAAAGAGCAAAAGAAAAAGAAAAAGATGGTTCTTATCCAATAAAGGAATATTTAAGCCCTCCTGCAAAGGAATTTGTGGAAGGATTGGAGGTGGTAAATAAACCCCGTTAGAAATTCTGGCTGGGACATATAAGGAGAAAATGCTGATAAAAAATACGACAGTAGTTGATAAGAATATTTTTAATGGGGTAAAACAAGATGATTTAACCATTAGAATGTCTGGACTGGGAGGACAGGGAGTGGTAACCGCTGCCCATATACTTGGCGGGGCCGTGGTTAGAGACGGCAAATTTAGCACTGTCAATCCCTTCTTTGGGGCAGAAAAAAGGCTTGCTCCTGCTGAAAGTTATGTGCGCATCTCATCAGAGAAGATATACGAGCGGGGTGAAATCATTTATCCCAATATAATTATGATTTTTCATCCTCATGTGATTACCTTGGGAAAGTGTTATACAATGCCTTTTTATGATGGACTGAAGAAGGAAGGGCTGTTGATAATTAATGCAAGTGAACCTTTAAGTCTATCCGATGAGGACAAGAGCAACTTAATCACACTGAAGGTAAAACTGTTTTATATCCCGGCTACCTCTATTGCTATGGATATAGCCAGGACGGAACTTTCAACCAATATTGCGATGTTAGGAGCATTGGTGGGTATTACTAAGGTTGTCTCTTTGAAAGCCCTGCAGGAGTCTTTAGAAGAAAGGTTTGGCAAAAAGAAATTCGTGGCTTCTGCAACCACCGCCGCTCTTGATGACACTATGAAGAGTAAATTTGCTAATGTAGCCCAACTGATAGAAAAAAATATGGAAATTGTTAGAAAGGCAAGTGAGAAGATAAACCCCGTTAGAAATTTTGTTTAACCAGATAGCAAAATTGATATTTCTAACGGGTAAAGGAATATTAATTAGGAAAGGTAAAAAAGAGGATATGTATTTTGCCGCGGGGGTTGATAAAGAAAAATGTAAAGGGTGCAGGTTATGTATTTTTGCCTGCCCCGAACCTAATGCAATTATTTTTAAGCCCGAAGAGAAGAAGATAGTTATTAACACAAGTAGATGTAAAAATTGTAGGTTGTGCATAGAAACCTGCCCATTTAAGGCTGTATCTGTTGTCTCTATGGTTTAACCTTAGCCGTTCTGATAAAAAAATGACAAATCTCAAATGACAAATGTTAAATGACAAGTGTCAAATGACAAAAGTTTTGAAATTGCTTTTTAATTATAAACTTAATAATATTTAGTGCTATAACAATACTTTACTCTAAATTTTAAATGTTTAAAAATTAAATAATTTAAGAATTCAATCAAAACTTGTCTTTGTGAAAACGGGGATTTAAAATTTGAAATCAGTGGGATTGCAGGTTATCCAACGGTTATACGCCATTTCGCCCATAAATATAAAGAGATAAACTAATGACAGAAACATATAAAGGACAAAAGATGATGAAAAAAACAGAGGAAATTCAAGAATTCTGGGCTTATGATATGAAACAATCAGTGAATTCAGATGTAACATTGCTGGATAATGTTCAATTTATCTATGAACTGTCATTGGCACAATTAGAATTAAGGGCATTAGGCGGTAATTTTGTTACCACAAATGGATTGAGAGAGTTTAAAGTGAGTAACAAATCAAATGAGTTGGACGAAAAATTGATAAAACGAACAGCATACTTAAAATCCGTTGGTAAAAGATTTACCGATTATCTTCAAATAATTCAGAAAAACAGAACAAGGTCTGTCAATCAATACCTTACTCATTGGATTTACCCTTACAAAGGTAAATTTCATCCCCAAATGATTAGGGCTCTTTTGAATATAATAGGACTTAATCAAGGTGATAGTGTTCTTGATCCCTTTATAGGAAGTGGAACAACTGCCTTAGAGGCTCAACTTTTGGGTATAAACTGTGTTGGTATTGATATATCTCCTCTTTGTGTGCTTCAAAGCAAAGTTAAAGTTGAATCTATAGATGTTTTGGCAGATATTATAAATTGGAAAGAAAGAATAAGAGACAAAATGGACACGCCGTTATAATGGGTAATAAAAAACGCAGCTGGCAGAGCGTAGATGAACTTTTGCTGTGGTTTGGAAAAAATAAAAAAGAAGCTGTGAAGAAATACAGAGAATTTATCGCTGACGGCATTGGTAAAATCGCTGCAATAGATTTTTCAGGGGGGGGACTATTACGAAGCGCAGGAGGTTGGTCTGAATTGATTAATATGAGACGCAAGAAAGAATATTGGCGGGGTGATGAACGCATATTGGGAGATAGTGATTTTGTTAATAAGGTACTGCGGGACGCAGAAGAAACCTTAGACAGAAGGGATAAGTTCCAAAAAGAAGGATGGGGCTTGGAAACCATATCTGAGAAGATTTGCGCGTTACTAAACATGGAAACCAGAGATTTAAAAAGAAAGGGACGCGCTAATTTAATATCAGATGCTAAGGGAATAGTTTGTTATTTCGCAAGTAAACAGTTAGGGATAAGCACGACAGAGATTGGGCGATTTTTAGAGATCTCCCAACCTGCCGTATCTAAAAATATAGTTAAAGGGGAAATGGCAGTGGAAAAGAGGAAGATTAAATTATTAAGTTAGCTCCGTCCCCTATTTCCTACAAATCAATAGAAAGCTATGTTGCAAGACTACCACGAAAACTCTTTTTTGCAATTCATAAGGATTTGGCTGTTCGTATTATGGGAGGATTCTCCCTGAGATGGTATTAGTAAAATGAGATTAATGAAGGTTTGCTGGGCACGTCGCCTAACAGCGGGCTATACAGCTCAGCCACTTCGCACCTTCGCCCAAATTGCCTTCGGCAACTTTCTTTTATCTACAATATGGCTCCCCACATATGGGGTTTTTTGTGACCCTCTCTATGCGATGTACAGGAGTTATGAATGTTGATTTCAAAAAGGGTAAGTCATATCAATCCTTCGCCTACCTTAAATATCACTGACAGAGCCAAGAAAATGAAAGCAGAGGGTATTGATGTTATTGATTTTGGTACAGGCGAACCGGACTTTGATACGCCAATAAATATTAAAAAAGCGGCAAAAACTGCTATTGATAAGGGTTTTACCAAGTACACTGCAAGTTCAGGTATAAAAGAGCTAAAGGATGCAATCTGTCAAAAGTTTAAGTCTGACAATCAATTAGAATATCAACCTGATGAGATCATTGTATCCTGCGGTGCAAAACATTCTATATTTAATATAATTTTTGCTCTTTGCGATGAAAAAAGTGAGATAATCTTACCAAGCCCTTACTGGGTAAGCTATCCGGAAATGATTCAAATAGTCGGGGCAAAAGAAATTGTTCTTAAAACGACACAAAGACATAATTTTAAAATTACACCCCATCAACTTGAATATGCCATTACTCCAAAAACAAAGCTTTTTATACTTAATTCTCCTTCTAATCCCACAGGTATGGTTTATACCAAAAGTGAGATGGAACAGATAAGCAAGATTATTATCCAATCCGGTATTTACTGTATTTCGGATGAAATCTATGAAAAGATTGTCTATGACACAAAGCATACCAGTATTGCTTGTCTTGGTAAAGAAATTAAAGAACGCACATTGGTTGTGAACGGTCTTTCAAAGGCATATGCTATGACGGGCTGGCGTATAGGTTGGACAGCAGGACCAAAACAGATTATTCAAGCAATGTCTAATCTGCAAGACCATTCTACCTCAAATCCTGTCTCAATTTCGCAGAAAGCAGCAGTGGAGGCTCTAACAGGAGATCAAGGCGATTTAAGTAAAATGGTTATGGAGTTTAAGAAAAGACGGGATTATATTATTAGCAGGATAAATTCTATAAATGGATTATCTGCTGTGATGCCGCAGGGTGCATTTTATTGTTGGGTTAATATATCAGATATTTTAGGGCAAAAATTCAATGGTCGTGCAATTGAAAACTCTTTACAAATGGCAGACCTACTTTTAAGTTATGCCCATATTGCTGTGGTACCAGGCTGTGTATTTGGCGATGATAATTATTTGAGGTTTTCATATGCAACATCTATGGAAAATATTATTGAAGGATTAAACAGACTTGAAAAATTTATCAGGGGAATTGGTTAAATTTTTGTCAGTTCAGGAAACCGCCATTTGTCATTTGTCATTTGTTATTTTTTTATTATCTTTATTATAAAGGGGTCTTATGCCGAAGATTTATATTATTGATGTAACAAACAGAGATGGAGTGCAAACATCAAGGATTTGTCTTTCAAAACTTCAGAAGACACTTCTTAATATACACTTGAATAAATTTGGCGTGCTTCAAAGCGAATTTGGTTTTCCCGTTACATCTCATGAGACAAATTATCTTAATGCTAATCTTGAATTAGCAAAAAGAGGTGTGCTGTCTCCCATCAGACTGAGCGGGTGGATAAGAGCAATTGAAAAAGATGTTCAAACTGCGGTGCAAAGATGTCCTGATATAAAATACTTGAATCTTTCAATTTCAACATCTGACCAGATGATTACACATAAATTCAAGGATAAGATGGACTATGTGGCTGTAATAAAAGAAATGAGCAGTGCTGTCCAACTGGCAAAAAAGATGGGCATAAAAATCTTAGGAGTAAATGCTGAAGATGCATCTAGAACACAGATAGAATATTTGATTGAGTTTGTTCAAGCAGCAAAAAAATCAGGGGCAGACAGATTCAGGTATTGCGATACATTAGGATATGATACTCCGTTTACAATATACAAAAATATTAAAAAAATTTTAAGACAGGTCAAAATTCCAATTGAACTGCATTGTCATAATGACCTTGGGATGGTGGTTGCGAACTCCGTTGTAGGCGCTATGGCGGCTGTTGACTCTGGAGTAGATGCCTATATCAATACCTGTATCAATGGTATGGGTGAAAGAGCAGGCAATGCCGACCTTGTGGCAGTTGTTCTTGCATTAAAACACGGGAGCGGTTATAAGGATAGGTATATTTTAGATGAAAGAATTAACCTAAAGATGGCATGGAAGTTGTGTAAATATGCATCATATGCATTTGGGATACCCATTCCTATTAATCAGCCGGGCGTTGGTGCAAATGCTTTTGCTCATGAGTCAGGTATACATGCTGATGGTGCTCTTAAAAATAGACGAAACTATGAACTATATGATTTTGAGGAATTGGGAAGAGGTGAGCCTGAAATTATTGAAACCGGAAGGCAGATTACTATTGGAGAATATTCTGGTATAAAAGGGTTCAGAAATGTATACGATAAAATGGAAGTAGAGTTTAAAGATGAACAGGAAGCCACAAATATTCTTGAACTTGCAAGATACGCTAATGTGCACAATCAGAAACCGCTTGTGGAAGAAGAACTCTGGTTTATTGCAAAATATCCCGATATTGCTAAAAAAATTCTTACAATGACGCCGTTTAACTAATTTTAAGTTTTCATTCCTATTCTTACAAAAACAGGAATGTTGTGCTCACAGGCTCTTAAAACAGGAGATGCATTGGAAGATAAGCATTTTTTAAAGCGTATTACACTATTGGGTTTTAAATCCTTTGTAGACAAAACAGAACTGGTATTTGAACCCGGTATTACCTCAATCGTTGGTCCGAATGGCTGTGGTAAATCAAACATATCCGATGGTTTAAGATGGGTCCTCGGCGAGCAAAATCCTCGCCTTTTAAGGGCTTCAAAAATGGAAGACCTTATATTCAACGGAACCAAGACGGTCCCCCCTATGAACCTTTCGGAATTAAGCGTAGTTTTTTCCAACTTTTCAAAAATTCTTCCCATTGACTATGATGAGGTTACAATTACAAGAAAACTGTTCAGGGCGGGCGAAAGTGAATACTGGTTAAATGGCACTGTTGTGCGGCTAAGAGATATTGAACAACTTTTGGCAGGCACAGGTATAGGAGCATCTGCTTATTCATTTATGGATCAGGGAAGGATGGCACAGATTATTGAATCAAAACCGGAATCCAGGAGAGTTGTGTTTGAAGAAGCAGCAGGAATTACAATGTATGAGACAAAAAGAAGTGAGGCAGAAAGAAAACTCATAGAAACAGAAGATAACATACTTCGTATAAATGATATAATTACAGAAGTAAACAGGCAGTTAAATTCTATACAGAGACAGGTTGTCAAGGCGCAAAGATACAAAGAAGAATTTGAAACTCTTCGTTCTATGGAAGTTAAATTAGCAACGCACAAAGGACTTCTTCTTATGGCACAGAGGGCCTGTGTTAAAGATAAAGCAGAGCAGATATTAGCACAGATAAAAGCCAAATCTGATGAGCTTAAAAAATCACAGGAAGATGAAGAAAAATTAAAAAATGAATTTTTTCAGTTAGAACAAAAACTTGCCAATACAAAGGCTGAACAGATAGCTCTTCAAGGTTCTATACTTTCAGCACAGGAAAAGATAAATACAAACAAAGAATGGTCTGATAAATTAAATTCTTCAAACCTGAAGATTTTATCTGATATAGAATCTTTGGGGGTAAGAAAAGATGCACTTGAATCTCAGATTTCAGAAATTATAAAAAAAAAGGAGCAGACAAAATTAGATATAGCAAACATAGAGACAGAGATTTCTTCTGTGGCAGATAAAGAAAAAACAATTATAGACCAGTTTGAAGCAAAGCAATCTGTCTTAAAACAGTTAAAAGAAAAAATATTTGAACTCCAGACAAAAAGAGCAAACCTAAGAAACGAATACCTAAATATAAATGCCAAACTTAATGAACTCGGTATAAGGCTTCAAAGATACAGAGCAGATACAGAGCAGATACAGAAACAAAAAGATACTGTTTTACAAAACATAGATACACTCGGTGCCGATATTGAAAAAATAAACATAAAAATACAGAAGGCTCAAGTGGGCAGGGATGGTATTCTTTCGCAAATACAGATTATATCAACCGAGAAAAAAAACAAGGCAGAAAAACTTTTAGAATATGAAAAAAGGCATTCTGCAAGTATTTCTAAAACAGAAATGCTTAAAACCCTTGAGAAAGATCATCAGGGATACAAAAGCGGTGTAAAGGCAGTACTTGACGAGGTTGATGCCGGCAGGTTATCAAATATTAAAGGGACACTTGCACAGTATATGCAGGCCAGGGAAGGATTTGAGAAAGCAGTTGAATCACAACTTGAAGAAATTGCAAAATTTCTTATCTGTAAAGATATAGATACCGCACTTATTGCAGCACAGATATTAAAACAAAAAGACCTAGGAAAAGCAACATTTATTCTCTCTGACAGCATTGACCCGTCCCTTATAAATGATAATATGCAGATTCAGGGAGCCTGCAGGTTCACCTCTTGTATACAGGTCCCGGAAGAGATGGAGAAAATGTTTAAAGAGATATTAAAAGATGTATGGTGTGTAAAAAATATAGAAGAGGCAAAGAATATTTTAAAAGACTGTCCTGATATGATAAAACTTGTTACATTAGACGGAGATATCATAACAAGATATACCATTACAACCGGTTCTTTAAACATCTCAGATATAAGCGTTATAGGAAGGCAGGCAAGATTAAGTCAGGCAGAAAAAGAAACATCACAGATTGAACATAGTATCTCAGAAATGAAAAGTCAGATCTTTTTTTTGACAGATAAAGAAAACAGTCTTAACAAAGAGATTTCAGGTTTTACGGAAATGATAAGACAAAAGTCCGAACGACTGGCACATCTGCTTACAGTCCTTAACATTGCAAAACAGAATATGGAAAAAATAACGCAGGAGCAAAAAATCATAGAAACTGATATAGTTCAGACACAGGAAGAAGCTGAACAGATAAAAACCAAAAACAACATCCTTAATTCGGATATATCAAAAATAGAGTCTGAGCTAAAAACTGCAGAAAATCAACTTTTAGATGCCGAAAAATCCATACAACAGATAAATCTTTCAAAACAGGAAATTGCTATTCATAAAACTAAAATTGAAGGGCATCTGGCAAACCTTAAAAATCAGGAAAAACATTTTTTTGAAACGGTGCATGTCTTGCAAAAATCCCTTGAAACAGAAAATCATTCTTTACAGGATAAAACCGCAGAGATTGAGCAAAATAAAACAAGAATTGAAGATATAAGAAATAATAACTTTCAGTTAGAACAGGAACTTTGGATATTCAGGCAAAAAGAAAATGATTTTTTGAAAATCCTTTCTGAAAAAGAAGACAGTAAGAACAAAGCAGGACAATCTTTTGAAGAAAATAGCAATATGCTACAAAATATAAGAAATCTGATAGAAGATTTAAAAAATCAAGAAAGAGATGTTGAAATAGAAATTATCCAGATAGACAAGAATATAGAAACAATAAAAATGCACATAGAAGGAGCATATCACATTGAGATTGATTTAACAGGAAGAGATACTCTTGAACATTGGGACCAGATAGCAACTCAGATAGGTCAATCAAAAGAGCGGATTGCACAGATGGGTCAGGTCCATATGGGTGCCATAGAGGAGAACAGGGAACTGAAAGAAAGATTTGATTTTTTAACCCAACAGCATGATGACCTTGTACAATCAAAAGACTCACTTTTAAAGACCATAGAAAAAATAGATAAAACCGCAAAAGAGATGTTCACACAAACATTTGAAAAAGTCAGAGAACATTTCAAAACCTATTTCGGACAATTGTTTGGTGGAGGCGAGGCTGATATTTTTCTTTTAGACCCTGCAAATTCCCTTATAAGTGGTATTGAAATTGTTGCAAGGCCGCCGGGTAAAAAACTTCAAAGCATTGCACTTCTTTCAGGAGGTGAAAAAGCTCTTACAGCAGTTTCTCTTTTATTTGCCATATTCAAGGTAAAGCCCAGTCCGTTTTGTATATTAGATGAAATAGATGCCCCCCTTGATGAAAGCAATATCGGAAGATTTATAAAACTTTTAAAAGACTTTGTCAGAGACTCACAGTTTCTGATAATTACACATAATAAAAAAACCATAGAAATTGCAGATGTTATATATGGTGTTACAATGGCAGAACATGGAATTTCAAAAGTTGTCTCCGTTAAGTTTAAGAAATAGACAGAGCCCTGTCTTGGCTTATTATTAAAGTCAGGCACGTTTTTTTGTTAGTCATTGCGAGCAACTGAAAAGAACGTGGCAATCACAGTAAAGATGAGACTGCTTCGGGCTTGAGCCCTCGCAACGACAGGATTACTTCAGGCCTGAGCCCTCGCAAATCCAAAAATATTGACTTTTATGTTTATGTTTGGTAAACTATAAAATATTCGCTTCTAAGTGGGTAAAAGAGGAAAAAACAAGGAGGGTATATGGCAGCAGAGTGGAAAAAAAATAAACTGGTAGCAGCAGTATTGGTAGGTATTATCATTATCTGCCTGGTGATAATCATCAGTAAGATTTTTTCCTGAAAAGTATTATCACATGTGTTTATGTTTGGTAGATTGTGAAATGCACTCTTCCAATAGGTAGAAGTTATCATTATCTGCCTGTGGATAATCATTAGTATGGTTATTCCTAAAAAGTATTATTACGAGGCTAACCTTGTGTGTGAGCCTTGTGGACCAGCAAGTTTGTCAGTTAAGAAAATTTCTGGTGCGCAAGAATTCCCCATGAGATGCTCTGTCTGTAGGAAAATGACAGTTAACAGAGCAATGAAGTGTTTTGATTGCGATTATATTTATGCAATTAAACCCATTGATGACCCTGTGGCGATGGAGATAGGACCAGGCCTTATGATACAGAAGTGTCCAGAATGCGACTCTCTTAATGTGGGGGTTCCACCGGGTCCTGTCCTGCCCAGATAATGCCGACAATGCTACCATTATAGAGGGGAAAAAACAAACGCTCCCAAATTATTAAAGATCCGAGGGAGGTCCTGTTTTTTTAGCGCCCTTAGCTCAATCGGTAGAGCAGCGGACTCTTAATCCGTTGGTTGATGGTTCAATTCCATCAGGGCGTACCATTATGTGTGAGCCAAAATTCCGCTTTGAGCGAGGGTGGCGGAACTGGCATACGCGCTAGCCCTAGGAGCTAGTTCGCTTTGCGATTGCGGGTTCAACTCCCGCCCCTCGCACTTGGGGTAGTTTCTGTACTTTTCTGCGGGTGTAGCTTAGCCGGTAGAGCGCCACCTTGCCAAGGTGGAAGTCGTGGGTTCAAATCCCATCACCCGCTCCATATAAGGGATTTGAACCACCAAAGGGGTCTCAGGGGAAAAGGTTAGTTTTCCCCTGTGTTTTAAAAGGAAAGAGAACATTAAGGGAAAAACATTGGTTTTCCCTTAAAGAGCATAAGCGATGGTTCAATTTCCCATCACCCGCTCCATATAAATGTGGCGATGGGTGACAGGTAACAGATGCTCTGGTGACTGGCATAAGAAGTAGGAGGTGATAGGTAGGGGAAAAATGGCGACAGGTGACTGGTGACGGTGAACGGAGAACGGTAAACGGAATTATATTAAAGAAAGGAAATAGATGAATCTTTTAAGTGCGAAAGTACAGAGTTCCGAAGGTTGCAGGAAAGAAGTGTTTGCAGAGGTTTCACAACAGGATTTTCAGGTAGTATATAAACGGATTTTTGAAGATATTTTTAAAAATGCCCAAATTGCTGGTTTCAGAAAAGGAAATGCTCCTCGTGAAATTGTAGAAAAACAGTTTAATTCTTTTGCAGTTGAACAAACCATTAAAAAAATTATCCCGGAAGCATCTACAATTGCATGGGAAAATTTAAAATTCACACCTGTGAGCATTCCTGAGATTACAAAGGTTGATTATAACCCGGGAGGTTCTTTACAGTTTTCAATGATAGTAGATGTTGCCCCCGAGGTTAATCTTCCTGAATATAAAAATATAAAAGTAAAAAAACAGAAGATACAGGTAAAAGACGAGAATATTCAGGGTGTGTTAAAAGAATTACAGGACAAGTTTGCTGTTTTTAAAAAGGTTAAGTCAAGGGCCATTCAAGTCGGGGATTATATACGGTGTGATATAGTTTTTACTGTTCCCGGTGTAGGAGAAGAAAAACAAAAAGGTGTATGGTTTTTTGTTGATGCAAGTTCTGATCTACGGGAGGTTCTTTTTCAATTGGTGGGACTTAATACAGGTGCTACAAAAGAAATAGATGCAAAGGTTCCAAAGCGTGTTGGAAAAGTAGAATATTGGGAAAAGGATGCAAAATTTAAAATAAATATTAGAGAAATAATGGAACGAAGTATTCCTGAATTAAATGATGAACTTGCAAAGAAGATGAAATTTTCCAACCTTGAGCAATTGAAAGAGTTTGTTCAAAAAAATGTTGAAAAAAACGTAAGAAACCAGAGCAAGGCAGATTGCTTCCAGCAGATTATTGACCATTTACTTGAAAAAACAAGTATAGATATTCCGCAGAGCCAGGCAAAATTTAAACTTGAAAGACTTGTAAGGGAACAAAAAGTGGATCTTTTTAAAAAAGGTGTTCCGGTAGAAGAGATAAATAAGCAGGAAGAAAAAATCCTAGAAGAACTAAAACCGGTTGCCGACCGTCTTACTAAACAAAATTTTTTACTTACCGCAATTGCACAAAAAGAAAATCTTGTAGCAACAGAAGAAGAGGTGAACGGTGCTGTTTTACAAATGGCACTTCACTACGACCAAAAACCTTCTGAAATGCGTAAGATTTTAGAAAAGGAAAATGCAATTGATGGGCTTTATGACAGAATTACGGAAGACAAGGTCTTAAATTTTCTTTTGGAAAACGCAAATGTTGAACAGATAGAGACTCTGAGAAACTAAAGATAACAAGTAATCGGCTCACAAGCAAGAGAAAAGAGGGGGAAATATGGATGGATTGATACCAATGGTCATTGAACAAACAGGACGCGGAGAAAGGGCATATGATATATATTCAAGATTACTTAAAGAGAGAATTATATTTATTGGTTTTCCTATTGATGATATAGTTGCAAATCTTGTAATAGCCCAGATGCTTTTTTTACAGATGGAAGACCCTTCTAAAGACATAAACATATATCTGAATAGCCCAGGTGGTTCTGTATCAAGCGGGCTTGCCATATATGATACAATGCAATATGTACAGTGCGATGTTGCAACATATTGTGTCGGCATGGCAACAAGTATGGCAGCTGTTCTTCTTGCCGCAGGTACAAAAGGTAAAAGGTATTCTCTTCCCAATGCAAGGGTTATGATACATCAGCCCTGGGGAGGAGTGCATGGCGCCGCAGCAGACATAAGCATACAGGCAAAAGAGATACTAAAATTAAGGGACAACCTTAATACTATTATTGCCAAACATACAGAACAGTCTCTTGAAAAAATACAGAAAGATACAGACAGGGATTTTTATATGTCCTCACAGGAGGCAAAAGAATACGGAATAATAGATGAGGTTGTGCTTTTAAGAAAAACTAAAAAATAGAAAGAGAAATGCAAAAAAATTACCTTCTGACCCCAGGTCCTACACCTGTCCCGGAAAGTGCTCTTCTTGCAATGGCGCAACCGATTATTCATCACAGAACACCTCAATTTCAGGCAGTACTGAAAGAGGTTGAAGAAGATTTAAGGTATGTGTTTCAGACAAAAGAAAATGTGTATATCTTTGCTTCAAGCGGAACAGGTGCAATGGAAACATCGGTTGCAAATCTTTTATCTGCAGAAGATAAGGCAATTATTGTAAGAGGTGGAAAATTTGGCGAAAGATTTGGTGAAATATGTGAGGCTTACAATATAACCTGCCTTTATATAGATATCCCATCCTGTGAGGCTGTTTCAGCATATCAGATAAAGGAATTACTTAATAAAAATCCAGGTGTAAAGGCTGTTTTTACTACACTTGTTGAGACATCAACGGGTGTTACAAATAATATAAAAGAGATTGCAAGTGTTGTTTCTTCAACAGATGCGGTTCTTGTTGTAGATGCCATAAGCGGGCTTTGTTCTGTTCCGTTTCATATGGATGAATGGAAAGTGGATGTTGTTGTTGCAGGTTCACAAAAAGGTTTAATGATACCGCCGGGATTATCATTTATTGCATTGAATCAAAAAGCATGGAAGTCAGTAGAGTCTTCAAAATCTTCCAGATACTATTTTGATTTGAGAAAGGCAAAAGAAGCACTTGATAAGACAGACACACCATTTACACCAGCAGTAAGCCTTATCATAGGGCTTGCCGAGGCCTTGAAAATGATAAAATCAGATGGCCTTGAAAATATATGGAACAGACACGAAACAATGGCAGATGCAATAAGAGCGGCTATTGCGGCCATGGGTTTGTGTCTTTTCCCCAAGCAAGGCGCAAGCAATGCGGTTACCGCTGTAAATGTTCCAGCCGGTATAGATGGTGAAAAACTTGTCCAAACACTTAGAGACAGATATGGGGTCGGAATTGCAGGTGGACAGGAAGAACTTAAAGGAAAGATATTCAGGATTGCAACAATGGGTTATATGACGCAATGGGATGTTTGTGTAGCATTATGCGCATTAGAGATTGTTTTGATAAAGATGGGTTATAAAATGCAGGCAGGCGTTGGATTAAAAGCAGCAGAAAAAGTATTTATAGAAAGAGCAGATTTATGAAAATACTTATAAGCGATTCTCTTTCAGAAGAGGGTATAAATATTTTAAAACAGGAAAAAACTTTTCAGGTAGATGTCCATACAAAACTAACCCCCGAGCAGTTATTGAACTGTGCAGGCGAGTATATCGCCCTTATTGTCCGAAGTAGCACGAAGGTTACAAAAGAGGTTATATCCGCTGGTAAAAATTTAAAGTATATCGGAAGAGCAGGTGTAGGGGTTGACAACATTGATGTTGATGCTGCAACAAAAAAGGGTATTGTTGTTATCAATACACCGGGCGGTAATACCATTTCAACAGCAGAACACACTTTCAGTATGATGCTTGCACTTTCAAGAAATATACCCCAGGCAAATATATCTTTAAAGTCTGGTGTATGGGATAGAAAAAAATGGATGGGTGTTGAACTTCAAGGCAAAACCATTGGTATCATAGGGCTTGGGAGAATCGGAACAGAAGTTGCAAAAAGGGCATCCGTTTTTGGAATGAGGGTTCTGGCATATGATCCTTTTATTTCATTGGACAAGGCATCAAAGATGGATATAGAACTTGTCCAATTAAACACACTGCTTGATAAGGCAGACTACATAACCGTTCATGTACCTCTAACAGAAGAAACAAAGTATATAATAGGAGCAAAAGAACTGTCCATTACAAAAAAAGGTGTTCGTATAATAAACTGTGCAAGAGGCGGCATCATAGATGAGACTGCTCTGGCAGAGGCTATAAAAAGCAAACAGGTTGCCGGTGCAGCATTTGATGTGTATGAAAAAGAACCTCCTCAAAAAGAACACCCTTTTTATTCACTTGAAAATGTGATTATGACCCCGCACCTGGGGGCTTCTACAGAAGAGGCACAGGCTGCTGTTGCAGTTGAGATTGCTTATCTTATAAAAGATGCGCTAACAGGAAAAGGGATTAAGAATGCTGTAAATATACCATCATTGGGGATAGAGGCAATGAAAGGGCTTGAGCCTTATCTTTACCTTGCAGAAAAGATAGGGCTTATTCAAGCGCAAATTTTAACAGGGTATGTATCAGAAGTATCCATAGTCTACAGTGGAGATGTGTCTTTGCTTGATGTTGGTATGGTAAGCCGCGCAGCTATAAAGGGATTTCTTACTCCTGTTGTAGGAAGTTCTGTTAATTATGTAAATGCAATGATAATAGCACAGGAAAGAGACTTAAAGATTGTTGAATCCAAATCAACAACTTTTTCAGATTTTGCAAATCTTATATCTGTTTGTGTCCAAACAGACAAAGTAGAGAATACCGTTGCAGGCACACTTTTTACAAAGAAAAACCCAAGGATAGTAAAAATAAATCAGTTCTATGTTGATGTGAGTCCTTCTGGCAATATGCTTCTTATTGACAACATAGATGTTCCGGGTATTGTAGGAAGTGTAGGGAGTATATTAGGTAAGAATAACATAAACATAGCAGGTATGACATTTGGAAGAGAAAAACCGGGTGGAAAAGCAATAACAGTTTTAAATATTGATAGTGCAGTGCCTGATAATGTACTTGAACAAATTAAAAATTCTAAAAATATAACCGGTGTGAAACTTATCAAATTAAGTTTTTAAGTTTTATTGAGGATTTTGATATTTTGATATTTGTCATTTGCTATTTTATTGTATTCCCCCGTAGCTCAGTTGGTAGAGCGAGTGGCTGTTAACCACCAGGTCCGAGGTCCGAGTCCTCGCGGGGGAGCCAACATACAATCGCTGCAAAAATCCGAACTTTTGGATTTGCAGTTTAAATATAACTTTTTAGATTTTCTAGTTCGCATATAAGCAACAAAAATGTCTATTATGTAACTAAACTTTGGCAAATTTAGCCTTTTTACCCTGTAACAGCATAGTTTAACCTAAGCTGTTTATTCTTTGATATAGCCAACCTGAATACTTCATCCGCATCTAACTTCTTTTGGAATTAGCTATAGCTCCAAAAGATAAAGGAGCGTAAGATCTCACCTGCTGCCATCTGACACTTGCCGCCAATGATAACAACACTGGCTTTGAGCCATCTATAAAGGCTGCCTTTTGTATTGGTCTGAAGAACTGTATAGGCTAAAAACAGAAGATTCCAGTGACAACAGGTACCTCTCATAAGCCTCGCCTCACAATCTTTATAGACATAGGTTCTGCTTGGCATCCCGGTAGAAGGTCTCAATCGGCCAACGCCTCAGGTAACAGGTTAAGATTTTCTCCATTGGCCACTCCTTTTTGTTGGTTACCAGATAAAAAGGGTCTTCTTTAAGATCAGGGTCAAGAAAAGAGATGATAATCTTTACCCGATACCGGCCTTACGCGTCCTTAAAGTGCGAGAAAAACTCCAAACATCTACTATCTGTCCATCTCTTTCCTTGATTTGAGGTTTCTTAAAGAAGTCAGGAGAAAACATCTTAAGGTATTTGCTTAAAGAAATCCATTTGTCTTTAACGGAAACTTTACGATTTGACCGAGAAGCGAATATCCAGGACTTACCTGATAAGGCCTGTCAGATACTCAGCAAAGAGGCGTAATTGACTCTTGTTGAAGATTGAAGAGAAAGGAGGTAATATTCATTCTATGAAACCTGGTATTCGGACAATTGGTAACATTTTTCCTCCTGGTTTTGTTAGCAATAGTATAACACAGAAATCAGGCAATTTTGCTATCCTTGCCAAAGTTCAGTATCTAAGAGCCACCAGTTAAACCCTTTCTTGTCTTCTTCTACAGATATAAACCAGCCTGTCTTGTCAGTGCGTCAATGTTTGACAAACAGGGCCTTTTCTCTGAGAAGGGGTTATGTCCCACATTCCGCAAAGAAATTCTATACATTTCTGTGACAGTCCCTTGCCAATAGAGAGATTTGATAGATTTTGAAAATTCAATCTTTTACTTTATGGTCTAATAACATTTCTACATAACTCATTGCTATATTTGACAGATAGGTTTTTATTGTGTATAGTATGCAATCAAACAAAGGAGACTGCATATTATGCACTTAACCTAGGGTACTTGTCATTATAAAGAGAAAGAGTATACTTCCTACAGTATTGCTGAATTATATCGAGAAGGAAAAATAGTTAGGAAGCGGATTCTTTTTCCTCTGGGTAAATTATCAGAAACCCAGGCAGCACAAATTAAGCTCATCCTGAAAGTAGTTAAGGGAAAAGAGTCTATTCTTTCCTGTATTGAGGATATCGTTCCCTTAAAATCTTTATCTTATCTGGAGGTAGCGGTGGCTAATAAATTATGGAAAAACTGGCAGATGGATAAAGCCTTTAATGAAAACAAAATAACCAATAGCTCTATTTCCACTCCCTGGTTGCCAGAGTATTAGCTATCAACCGCTGTCTGGAGCTTACCTCCTGTTATTCCATCCAGGATTGGATAAAGACAATCGCCCTTCCCCAGATTCTTAACTTTGATCCTGAGACTCTCAATGATGATAAACTCTACCAGAGCAGATTAAAGTAATAGAAAGTCTCAAAGAACATTGGAAGGGATTAACTATCTTTGTAAAGCATCTTTTGCACCTATAGATAATAATCTGGCAGAAAGATGTTTTAAGATGTCAGTTCTTGGCAGGAAAAATTACTACAGCAATCACTCTGAGATAGGGGAAGAAATAAAGGCTGTTTTTTTACAATGACCCAGAACTATCTTTTAATAGATCAGACTCTTGCAGCTGTTTAGAATGCTACTTTGAAGAATATGCTAAGGAAATGGTCTTTCTAAAGACTTGAGAAGATT